>JAYQUR010000006.1:0-24039 GCA_038148075.1 Alphaproteobacteria bacterium
GCGTCGAGAAGCGCGACCTGATGGGCGAGATGTTCGACGAGAGCGACCTCGCGCACCAGCAGCGCGTCAAGTGCGCGTTCGATCCGACGCAGCAGCTCAATCCCGGCAAGGTATTCCCGACGCTGCACCGCTGCGCCGAGCTCGGCCGGGTCCATATCCATTCGGGCCAGACCCGGTTTCCCGACCTGCCGCGCTTCTGACTCATGACCGAGACCTTCCAGCCCGGATCCACCGAGGAGGCGCGCGCCATCGTCGCCGACGCCCTGGCCAGCAAGACGCCGCTGGAGGTGCGGGGGACGGCCTCGAAGCGCGCCCTCGGTCGGCCGCTTGAAACCGACTATGCGATTTCGACGGCGGCGCTGTCCGGCGTGTCGCTCTACGAGCCCGAGGAACTCGTCCTGCGGGCCGGGCCCGGCACGCCGATGGCGCAGTTGCGTCTCCAGCTCGATCAGCATGGCCAGATGCTCGCCTTCGAGCCGCCGGATCTCGGCCCGCTGCTCGGCGGCGCGGCGGAGCAGGGCACCATCGGCGGCGTCGTGGCAGGCAACCTTTCCGGTCCGCGCCGGATCAAGGCGGGCGCGGCGCGCGATCATTTCCTCGGAGTCGAGGCGGTGTCGGGCAGGGGCGAGATATTCAAGTCGGGCGGCCGTGTCGTGAAGAACGTCACCGGCTACGATCTGTGCAAGCTGATGTGCGGATCGTGGGGCACGCTCGCGGTGATGACCGACGTGACGCTCAAGGTCCTGCCCGCACCCGAAAAGACGCGCACGGTTCTCATCGCCTGCGACGATCCTGCGGCGGCGGTGCGCGCGATGACGGCCGGCCTGTCGAGCCCCAACGACGTTTCCGGCGCGGCGTGGCTGCCGGCGGACGTCGCGCGGGAGTCGTCGGTCTCATACGTCTCCGGCGCCGGCACGGGGCTGGTTGCGCTGCGGGTGGAAGGGATCGGCGTCTCGGTCGATGCGCGGTGCGCCGCCCTGCGCGAGACGGGCGCGGGGTTCGGTGACGTCGAGGAGCTGCATACACACAACTCGCTCGCCCTGTGGCGCGCGTTGCGCGACGTTCTTGCGTTCGCGGAGACCGCCGGCGCGATCTGGAAGCTTTCCGTGCCGCCGGCCGCCGCTTCGGGGGTCGTCGGGCGAATCCGCGATGGCATCGACTGCCGGTTCTACGCCGACTGGGGCGGCGGCCTGCTGTGGATCGAGACCGCCGAGGGCGGAGACGCGGGCGCCGACGTCGTTCGCGCGTCGGCAGGCGCTGCCGGCGGACATGCGACGCTGATCCGGGCGGAAGCCGACATCCGGGCGCGTGTCGGCGCGTTCCACCCGGAAGCGCCCGGCGTCGCGACGTTGGCCCGCAACGTGAAACAGGGCTTCGATCCGGGAAACATCCTCAATCCCGGACGCATGTACCCTTCGGTGGCGGTGGACGCCTGACGATGGAAACCAACTTCACCGCCGCCCAGCTCGAAGATCCCGCGATCGCGGCATCCGAGAAGATTCTTCGCGCCTGCGTCCATTGCGGATTCTGCACCGCGACCTGCCCGACCTACGCGCTGCTCGGCGACGAGCTCGACAGCCCGCGCGGGCGCATCTACCTGATCAAGGACATGCTGGAGAACGACCGTCCGGCCAGCGAGAGGGTCGTCCGGCACGTCGACCGCTGCCTGTCGTGCCTGTCTTGCATGACGACCTGCCCGTCGGGCGTGAATTACATGCACCTGGTCGATCACGCCCGCATTCATATCGAACGCACCTACAGGCGGCCGCTGGCCGACAGGCTGGTGCGTGCGGCGCTCGCCCGCGTGCTTCCCTACCCCCGCCGCTTCCGCGCGCTGATGCGCCTTGCGCCGCTCGGCCGGCTGGCGGCGCCCGTCTTGCCGGGCCGGCTGCGGGCGATGCTGGGGCTCGCGCCCGCTGCGCCTCTGGCCGATCCGTTGCCGGCGGGCCGCATCGTCTATCCCGCGGAAGGCGAGCGGCGTCACCGCGTGGCCCTTCTTGCCGGATGCGTTCAACAGGTGCTGGAGTTGCGAATAAACGATGCGACGATCCGGCTTCTCACGCGTCACGGATGCGAGGTGGTGGTGGCCGAGGGCTCGGGGTGCTGCGGCGCGCTGACCCACCATCTCGGGATGGAGGAAGCGGCGCTCGCGTCGGTGCGCGCCAACGTCCGCGCCTGGCAGGCCGAACTGGAGGGCGAAGGACTCGACGCCGTCATCGTCAACGCATCGGGCTGCGGGACGACCGTGAAGGACTACGGTTTCATGTTGCGCACCGACCCGGACCTTTCGGCGGCGGCGGAGCGGCTGTCGTCGCTCACGCGCGACGTTTCGGAATTTGCCGAAACGCTCGACCTCCCGAAAGGTGCCGCGACGGGCCTCGCCGTCGCCTATCATGCCGCCTGCTCGCTGCAGCACGGCCAGAAGGTCACCGAACCGCCGAAACGGCTCCTCGCCGCCGCCGGGTTCGATGTGCGTCTCCCCGCCGAAGGACACATGTGCTGCGGCTCCGCCGGTACCTACAACATGCTGCAGCCGGACCTCGCCGGCAGGTTGCGCGACCGCAAGGCCGTCAACATCGACCGCACGGCCCCCGACGTCGTCGCGACCGGAAATATCGGCTGCATGATGCAGCTGCAGGATGCGGTTTCGGCGCCCGTGGTCCATACGGTAGAGTTGCTCGACTGGGCGACCGGCGGGCCGCGGCCGGACCGGATTGCCGAAACCGGGATGAGGAATCCCGGCGCGAGGACCGATGGAACCTGACGTAAGACATTTCCTGAGCTGGCTCGCCACGGCTGCGACGCTCACTTTCGCCGTGCCCACGATGGCGGGGCAGAACGATCCGCGCCTGGACGGGCTGTTCGAACAGCTACGGACAGCGGAGACGGAGGAGGACGCGCAGCCGTTCGAACAGGCGATCTGGCAGGTATGGCTGTTGTCCGGCAACGGCAAGGTCGACGCGAACATGCTTCAGGGCCTGCAGGCCATGGGAACCGGCGACACCGAGAAGGCGCTCGGCTTTTTCGACCGGGTGGTGACGGCCCAGCCCGACTTCGCGGAAGGCTGGAACAAGCGTGCAACCGTCAACTACCTGATTGGCCGCTACGATGCGTCCGTCCAGGACATCCAGAAGACGCTGGAGCTGGAGCCGCGCCATTTCGGCGCGCTTTCCGGTCTCGGCTTGATCAATCTCGCGCTGGGGCGCGACTACGAGGCGCTCAAGGCGTTCGAGGCAGCGCTCCGGATCCATCCGCACATGGCAGGCGCGGACACCCATATCCGCGAGTTGCGCGAAAAGGTGCGCGGCAAGGGGATTTGAGGGCGGCCGTCGCGACGCGGATCCGCTACTCGCTCACCCAGGCGATACGGAGAATATTCGTCGCGCCCGGCGTTCCGAACGGCACGCCGGCGGTCACCACCAGGCGCTGGCCTTTCTCTGCGAAACCTTCGGCGACGGCGATCCGGCAGGCCTTGCTCACCATATCCGAGAAATTGCGAACGTCTTTCGTGATGACGCCGTGCACGCCCCAGGCGACGGCGAGGCGCCTTGCCGTCTCGACGCTTTCGGTCAGGCACAGGATCGGCACGTTGGGCCGTTCGCGCGCGGCGCGCAGCGTCGTCGAGCCGGAGGTCGTGTAGGTGACGATCGCAGCCGCGCCGATGGTCTCAGCGACCTGCCGGGCGGCGGCGGTAATGGCGTCGGGCGCGGTGTTCTCCGGGTTCGGGTGCACCGCATCCATGATGGCGCGATAGCTGTCGTCGCGTTCGACGCGCGCGATGATGCGGTCCATGATCGCGACTGCCTCGAACGGGTACTTGCCCGCAGCGGTTTCCGCCGACAGCATCACCGCGTCCGCGCCGTCGTAAACGGCGGTCGCGACATCGGACGCTTCGGCGCGCGTCGGCGCCGGCGCCTCGATCATCGATTCCAGCATCTGCGTCGCCACGATCACCGGTTTGCCCGCCTCGCGACAGTGCCGGACGATCTGCTTCTGGATGCTGGGCACGTCTTCCGGCGGCATTTCGACGCCGAGGTCGCCGCGCGCAACCATGATCGCGTCCGACAGGGTGATGATCTCATCGAGACGGTCGATGGCGGCGGGCTTTTCGAGCTTGGACAGCACCGCCGCGCGGCCCGCGATCAGCTTGCGTGCCTCGGCCACGTCCTCCGGCCGCTGCACGAAGGACAGAGCGATCCAGTCGACTCCGGCCTTGAGCGCGAATTCGAGGTCGGTGCGATCCTTCTTCGTCAGAGAGGCGAGCGGCAGAACGGCATTCGGGACGTTGACGCCTTTGCGCGACGTCAGACGCCCGCCGGCCTGCACCGTCGTCTCCGCGCGATCCTTTTGCACCGAGTCGACGCGCAGGCGGATCTTGCCGTCGTCGAGCAGGATCCGGGTATCTTCCTTCAGCGCTTCGAAAATTTCCGGATGGGGCAGGTACGCGCGGCTTGCGTCGCCCACGCCGTCGCCGAGTTCCAGCGTGAAGGTTTCGCCGGCCTTCAGCTCGACGCCGTCGTCGGGCATGGCCCCGATGCGGAGTTTAGGTCCCTGCATGTCGGCGAGGACGGCGATCGGCCGGTCGTGCTTCTTCTCCAGGGCGCGGATGATGTCGAGATTGGCCTTGTGCCCGGCATGGTCGCCGTGGCTGAAATTGAGGCGGAATACGTCGGCCCCCGTCTCGAACAGCTTGGCGATTTCCTCGGCGCCGCTGGTTGCGGGGCCCAGCGTGGCGACGATCTTGGCGCGGCGGTGGCGTCTCATGTCCCGTATATAATCCAGCCTACCGGGGATCGCCACTACCGATCAGTATGGCGCGGAAATCGTTCACGTTCGTCCGCGTCGGGCCGGTAACGATCAGGTCGCCCAGCGCCGCAAAAAAGCCGTAGCTGTCGTGCCGGTCCAGATGATCGCGTGCATCGAGGCCGAGCGCACCGGCGCGTTGGAGCGTGTCCGGCGTTATCACCGCGCCGGCGGCGTCTTCCGTGCCGTCGATCCCGTCCGTGTCGCAGGCGATGGCGTAGATGCCGTCGGCGCCGTCGAGCGCTACCGCGAGCGCCAGCAGATATTCGCAGTTTCGCCCGCCGCGGCCCTCCTTCCCGTCGATCGTCACCGTCGTCTCGCCGCCCGAGATCAGCGCGCCCGGTATTGCGGCCAGCGCCAGTCGGGCATGTTCGGTGCCGACGGTCCGCGCCTCTCCTTCGAGGTCGTCGCCGAGAACGGTCGCGCGGAATCCGGCGCTCTCGGCCGCCGCGGCCGCCGCCGCGAGGCTGTCTGCCGGTTTGGCGACGATCTCGAACCGCGCTCCTTGCAGGCGCGGGTCGCCCGGTTTCACCGATTCCCACTCGCCCGCCTCCAGCGCGCGCCGCGCGGTATCGGGCAAATCGACTCCCCGCCTGCCGGCGATTTCCAGAGCGTCGGCGCAGGTCGTCGGATCGCCCACGGTGGGGCCCGAGCCGATCACGGCCGGATCGTCCCCCGGCACGTCGGAGATTGCGAGGGTGACGACCCGCGCCGGCGCGGCCGCCGCCGCGAGCCGCCCGCCCTTGATCGCCGACAGGTGCTTTCGCATGCAGTTCATCTCGCCGATCGGCGCGCCGGAGGCGAGAAGGCGTCGCGTGATCGCCTGCTTTTCGGAGAGCGACAGCCCGTCCGCCGGTTCGACCAGCAACGCCGAGGCCCCGCCCGACATCAGGCAAAGCAGCAGGTCGTTCTCGCCGAGTGCATGGGCCTCGCGAAGAAAACGTCCTGCGGCCGCATGGCCCGCCTCGTCGGGCAGCGGATGGCCGGCTTCGATCACCTCGATCTTCGCGCAGTCCGCGCCGTGGCCGTACCGGGTGACGGCGACGCCGGACAACGCATCGGGACCGCCGGTCCAGTTCGTTTCCACTGCCTTCGCCATTGCGGCCGCCGCCTTCCCGGCGGCGAGCACCAGCGTCCGTCCGGCGGGCGGGGCGGGAAGGTGCGGCGGCACGGCAATTGCCGGGTCCGCGGCGCGGACGGCCGCATCGAACAGCGCGCGCAGCGTCTCCCGGATATCGTTCCGCCCCGTCATCGCCCGTTCATCTGCGGGCGCTTCCGCGCCGGGCGAGGTATATGCCCCCGAGGACGACGATGCCGCCGATGGCCTGCGTCGGCCCGATGTGCTCGTCGAACAGCATCCAGGCGACGAACGCGGCGGTCACCGGCTGGATCAGCAGACTGACGGACGCGAAGGCGACCGGCAGATGCGCCATCGCCCACGCGATCAGCCCCTGACCGAAAACCTGCGGCCCCGCGGCGAGCGCGATCAGGAACGCCCAGCCGGCGAGCGTCGCGGGCGCCAGCGCATCGCCGCTGGCGATCGCGAGCGGCAGCATGAACAGCGCGCTCGCCGGGATGGCGTAGACCATGATGGTCAGCGTCGAAAATCGCTTCCTCAGGCGCTCCACCGACATCTGGTAGGCGGCATAGAAGACGGCGGTCAGGATGCCGAGAAGATCGCCGAAGAAATGCGTGCGGCTCAGCGACAGGCTCGCTTGCGACAGCACGAAGACGCCTACCATCGCCGCCGCAAGGCCGATCAGATAGGTGCTTGTGACGCGCGTGCGGAACAGCAGCCAGCCGCCGAGGACGACGAACACCGGCGCGATATTGGCGAGCAGCGTCGAATTGGCGACCGTCGTCATCTGGATCGACAGGTGCCAGACGGCGACGTCGGCGGCGAGATAGACGCCCGCCATCGCGATCAGGACGAAATCGCGCGCACTGCGCGGCTTTTCCGCGCCCGACGGCGCGTCGCGGCGCGGCAGCGCCGCCTGGATCGCCCAGTAGAGCGGAATGGCCAGGAGGAAGCGGTGGAACCCCGTTGCCGTCGGGCCGATTTCGCTCAGCCGGACCAGGATCGGGGCGAACGCGATGGTGACTGCGCCGACGAACAGGGCCGCGATGGCGATCCGTTCGTTGCGGAGCGCGTCGCGCGTGTCGGTTTGCGGTGCGGGTGCGTCCATGGCCCGGCTTATATCCCGCGCGCGGCTTTGCTCCAATTGCGGAATTTTCGAGCCGCCCGCGCCGCTGCTGTATAGTGGCGGCGATGAACGCTCCGTCTTCCGCCCTGTCGCCTTCCCTGCAGAAAGCGCTCGTCCAGGCCTTCGACCACCTGAAGGCGGGAGACGCGAAGCGTGCGGGCTCCCTGCTCAAGAAGGTGCTGCGGTCGGCGCCCGAACATGCGGACGCGCTTCACGGCCTCGGGCTTGCGGAAAAGGCGGCCGGACGAATGGAGCGCGCGGCCGGGTTTCTCGAACGCGCGCGGACTCAGGCGCCCGGGAACGCCGCCATCGCTGCCAATCTCGGCAATCTCTATCGCGAGGCGGGACGGATCGCGGACGCCATCGCTTGCTACCGGTCGGTCGTCGAGGCGGCGCCGCGGCTCGCGGCGGCGCACAAGAATCTCGGCGCGCTGCTGCACGAGGCGGGCGAGACGGCGGCGGCCCGCGAGAGTCTCGAACGCGCGCTGGCGCTCGATCCGAACGACCCCGACATTCACAACAATCTCGGCGCTGCCGTCCGCGAGACCGAGGGCATCCCGGCCGCCGTTGCGCATTTCGATCGGGCGCTGGCGCTCGCGCCCGGTCATGCGGATGCGCTGTTCAACCGCGCGAATGCGCTGCACGAGGCAGGCGACCGGGACGCGGCAATCGCGGGCTACGAACGCACCGTCGCGATCGAGCCGGGCGCTGCCGATGCCTGGTTCAATCTTCATGCGTTGCGCTTCGATGCCGCCGATCCGTCGGCCGCCGTCGATGCGCTGGAGCGCGCGGTCGCAGCCCGGCCCGGTTACGCGATGGCGCGCGCCTATCTCGCGATGATGCTGGAAGCCGGCGGGCATGCGGCGGAGGCGCGCCCGCAGCGCGACTGGATCGCCGCCAAGGCGCCCGATCATCTGCACCTGATCGAGAGCTGGGACTACGCGAAGATGCATCTCGGCGACGGCGTCCGGCTGTTCGCGGATACCTACGATACGCTGCGTCACGCGGTTTCGGCGGCGCCGTCCAAGGGAATGATGCTCGAGTTCGGGGTCCATCGTGGCAATTCCATCCGCTTCATCGCCGGGCTGACCGAGCGCACGGTCCACGGATTCGATTCCTTCGAGGGGTTGCCGGAAGGCTGGAAGGATCTGCCGGCCGGTAGCTACACGACCGAGGGAACCCTTCCCGAAGTTCCGGATAACGTGGCGCTTCACGTGGGCTGGTTCGACGACACGCTGCCGGCCTTCGCCGCGGCGAACGAGGGCGGGGTCGCCTTCATGAACGTCGACTGCGACCTCTACAACTCCACCGTCTCGATTTTCGAGGCGCTGGGCGACCGTATCGTCGCCGGCACCGTCATCGCCTTCGACGAATATGTCTGCAATCCGACCTGGCGCGACGACGAGTATCTGGCCTTCCGGGAATTCGTTGCGGCGCGCGGCCTGACCTACCGTTATCTCGCCTTCAGCCCGTTTTCGAAGCAGGCTGTGGTAAGGATCGGCTAGCCGGTCCGATCTTTGCAACGCGCTGCGATCCGACCTATATCAGCGGCAACGACTTCAAGGATGAGGAGACATCGACATGGACGACCAGACCCGCATCGAGCTCGAGGCCGCCGCTTTTCGCGCGCTTCGCGACCATCTGCGCGAGCGTACCGACGTCCAGAACATCGATCTGATGAACCTGTCCGGCTTCTGCCGCAACTGCCTGAGCCGCTGGTATATGGAAGCGGCCAACGAGAAGGGCATCGAGATGGACAAGGATGCCGCCCGCGAGATCGTCTACGGCATGCCGTTCAACGAATGGCGCGACAAGTACCAGTCCGAGGCGTCCGACGAGCAGAAGGCCAGGTTCGACGAGGCCATCAAGGCGCATCACTGAAACTTGTCCGGAGGCCCCTACTTATCCAGAGGCCCAGTTATCCAGAGGGCCGGGCGCGGGTTTTCCCCGGGAAACTCGCCCGTTGTGGATAACCCGACGCTTCCGATTCTTTCCGATTCGCAGGCCGGCCCATAAGGTCGGACCACACATTGTGTGGGACAAAACGGGAGAATTCCGATGGCTGAAGGCGGCCAGATCGCGCAGGAGCGCCTGCGCTCCTTCATCGAACGCATCGAGCGGCTCGAAGAGGAAAAAACGGCCCTGATGGCCGACATCAAGGAGGTCTATGCCGAGGCCAAGGGCACCGGCTTCGACCCCAAGACGATGCGCAAGGTCATCCGGTTGCGCAAGATGGACGACAGCGACCGTCAGGAAGAGGAGTTCCTCCTCGACACCTATCTCGCGGCGCTCGGCATGCTCGAACAGCCGATCGCGGCGGAATAAGGCGACGCGCCAACGTCATTAAAAAGGCCGGCGATGCCGGCCTTTTTAATTCCTAGAATTTCTCCACCCAGGGCCGCAATTCGACCTCCCAGGTCCACGAGCTGCGGTGCTGGCGGTGGGCGTGGAGATAGTCCTTCGCGATCGCGTCGGGCAGCAGCATTGCGTCCTCGCCGCGTTCGGCGGCGCGCGCGTCGTCGGGGCCCTGCAGGATGCCGCCGTCGATCACGAAGTGGGCGACGTGGATGTTCTGCGGCTGCAGTTCGCGGGCGAGCGACTGGGCGAGGCCGCGCAGGCCGAACTTGCCCATCGCGAAGGACGACGAGTTCGGATAGCCCTTCACGCTCGCCGATGCGCCGGTCAGCAGGATGGTGCCCTTGCCGCGCGGGATCATCCGCTTCGCGGCCTGCTGCGCGACCAGGAACCCGCCGAAGCAGCTGATCTCGATCGCCGTGCGGACCGCTTCGGGATCGAGCTCCTGGACGGGGCCGCGTGCGCGGTTGGAGGCGTTGTAGACGACCACGTCGGGTTCGCCCAGGTCGCCGGAGACCGCATCGAACAGGGCCGCGACGGAGGCAGGGTCGGAGGCGTCGCACGCATAGGCCGTCGCGCCGGTCTCGCCGCACAGATCGGCGAGCTTGTCGGTGTTGCGCGCCGCGATGGCGACCCCCATGCCTTCGGATGCGAACAGCCGCGTCAGCGACGCGCTGAGGCCGCGTCCGGCGCCGACGATGAGCGCGATTTCCCTGTCTGCCATGATCTCTCTCCCTGTCGACTATCGGTTGTTCAGGTTTTGGGCGGGCGGACCCACGCGTGATTGACGACGCGCTGCACCCGCGCCGTGTTGCGGATCACGTCGATGACCGTATCGAGTTCCGCCTGCGACCGAGCGGCGCCGATCAGGTAGACCGTCCCCTTGACCGACCGCCAGCGGTAATTGATCGACCGGATGCCGTCCGTCGTGAGCAGCTGGGCTTTCAACTTGGTCTCGATCCACAGGTCGTTGGCGGCCGGTCCGACGCCGTAAGTGTCGGTGACCTGCATCTCGTTGATGACCTGGCGGACGCTCTTGATGCCGCGGACGAGATCGGTCGCGCGCTGTTTGTTCTGCGCGACCTTGACCGTGCCGGTCAGCAGCACGCGCCCTTCGTACACGTCTGTCGCGATTTCGAAGAACAGGTCGCGGTAATTTTCGCCGAGCAGCACCTCGTTGATGTCAAGCGCGATCGCGCTGTCGGTCTTGAGCGCCTCGAACGACCGGTCCTCGGCGGGCGACGAGGCGACGTTGATCAGGCCGGTGGGCTGCGTACACGCCCCCAACGCGAGGGCGGCGGCGAGGGCGAGGGCGGCTGTGGATCGGGGAAACTTCATCAAGGCAATCTCCTGTCTGTCTAGTCATTGCATCCGGACTGCGGAAAATCCAATCAAATCCGCGCCTTTCAGACGTAAGGAGAGTATCGCCGATGCAAAACTGTTATGCCGGATGCCCGTAAATTGTCACAGCCGATACGTCATCGGCCGACGAAATCCGCGATTGCGTCCGCGAGCCCGGCCGCCAGCGGGCGGTCCGGTTCACTGTAGGTTGCGACGTTGCCGGCATAGTCCGCCGGTGCTGCCTTGAGGACATGATTCATGTGCTGCACGGTGACGAGGGATATTCCCGGACGGGCCGACGACAGCCGGCGCGCATCTTCCGCGGAGACCTGAACGTCCGTTTCGCCCTGAACGACCAGGACCCGGCCAGTCGTCCGCCCAAGTTCGGCGGCCGGGTCGAGACGGAACTCGGACATCAGGTAGGGCTGGACGTCGGCCGGGAACAGCCGGACGAGCGGCGGCGGAAGGTTCTCTGCCCGATGGCCCGCTTCCAGGGCTTCGACCGCCGCTTCCGCCGCGGTCATGAGCGGGCCGCGTACGCCGCGGGCACGCAACTGGCGAAGGACCACCCGTCCGACCGGTTCGCCCGGACCGGCAATCAGGATCAATCCGTCGCTGCTTGTCTTCCGTGCGGCAAGTGTGACGATCAGCGCGCCCTCGCTATGGCCGAGCAGGAAAACGTGATTGATTCCGGGTTTGCGGTGCAGATATGACGCCCAGCGTTCCACGTCGGCGGCATAGTGTTCGATCCTGAGATCGCGAACCGATCGGATCGCCGCTCGACTTTCCCCGACACCGCGCTTGTCGATTCGGAGGCTCGCTATGCCGTGCCCGGCCAGGGCCTCGGCCAACATCTTCAGACTGTTGTTGACGTATCCCGGCAGGTTGCCGTTGCGGTCGACCGGACCCGATCCCGGGTGAATCAGCACGATGGCGGCGGTTCCGTCATCGGCGGGGAGGGCGAGCGTGCCGTGAAGAGTTCCGCCAGGCACCTCGATGGATGCGGGCGCCTCCCGAAACCGGGCATCGGCATCCGGGGACAGACTTGCGAACGCGGCGCAGAAGACGAGTGCCCGGTCCGCGCACCGCCTCATCGGCCGTACAGCGCCTCCAGCCGGTCGCCGAAGCGCTCGCGGATGACGTGGCGGCGGATCTTCATCGACGGCGTCAGCATTGCGTTCTCGGTGGTGAACGGTTCCGGCGTCAGAATGAACCGTCGGACGCGTTCGATGACCGACAGGTCGGCGTTGATGCGTTCGACCGCATCGGCCATGGCGGCGCGGAATGCGTCGTTCTCGCACAGCGCGGGGAGGGCAGCGTCCGCATCGTTCGCCCGCGCCCATTCGGCGGCGAATTCCGCGTCGGGAACGATCAGGGCGACGAGATGCGGCCGCTTGTCGCCATGTACCATCGCCTGGCCGATTTCAGGCTGCAGCGTGAGGAAACCCTCGATCCGCTGCGGCGAGACGTTGTCGCCGCCGGAATTGACGATGATGTCCTTCTTGCGGTCGGTGATGGCGAGGAATCCGTCCTCGTCGATGGTGCCGATGTCGCCGGTGTGCAGCCAGCCGTCGGCGACGGTCTGCGCCGTCTCGTCCGGCATGTTCCAGTAGCCCTGCATTACCAGCTCGCCCTTTACGAGGATTTCCCCGTCGTCGGCGATCTTCACCTCGACGTCGACGAACGGCGGACCGACGGTATGGATCTTGTTCCTGGACGGCAGGTTGCAGCTCACGATAGGCGCGGACTCGGTTTGTCCATAACCCTGCAGCAGCGGCACGCCGAGCGCCTTGAAGAACACGCCGATGTCATAGTTGAGCGGCGCGCCCCCTGACACCATCGCTTTCAGCCGGCCGCCGAACCGGCCCGCGACCTTGGCGCGCACCAGCTTTTTCAGGAGCGGGTCGACAAGCCGGTCGCACAGCGTGAGTCCCGTGCCCTCGTAGCGCTTGCGTCCGATATCGACCGCGCGGAAGAACAGTTTCTCCGACAGACCGCCCTTGTTGCGCACGCCGCGGACGATACGGCCGTGCATCGTCTCGTAAAGACGCGGGACGGCGGTCATGATCGTCGGCTTTACCTCTTCCATGTTGGCGGCGAGCCGGTCGACGGCTTCGGCGTAGTAGATCTGCGCCTTGATCGACATCGGGAACATCAGCCCCGCCGTATGTTCGTATGAGTGCGACAGCGGCAGGAAGGACAAAAACACCTCGTTGTTAAGCCCCAGCTGCAGCAGCAGGTGATAGGCGCCCTTGCAGTTCGACAGGATTGCTCCGTGGCTCAGCATCACGCCCTTGGGCGCACCGCCCGTGCCCGACGTATAGATCAGGCAGGCGGTATCGGCGCGCGCGATGCCGGCGACGTCGGGCGGCGCGGCATCCTGGGCGTCGAGCAGCGTCCGCCAGTCGTGCAGGGCGGGACCGTCGCCGGTCTCGTCCAGCGGTTCCATGGAAATCACGAAGTCGAGCCCGGCCTCCCGCGCCGCCGGCAAAAGGTTCCTGGCCAGCGCCGGGCCGGAAACGATGGCGCCGCGCGCGCCGCTGTCGCGCAGGATGTGCAGATGGTCGGAGACCTGGTTGGTGGTGTAGGCGGGGACGGAAATAGCGCCCGCGGCCATGATCCCGATATCGGCGAACATCCAGTCCGGACGGCTCTCCGCGACCAGCGCCACCCGGTCGCCCGCCCGCACGCCCAGCGCGCCGAGGGCATGGCTCAGTTTCGCCGCCTCCGACCGGGCTTCCGCCGCCGTCGTCGGCGTCCAGCTTCCGTGCGCCTTCCGCCAAAGGAACGGCGCGTCGCCCATGTCGGCCGTGTTCTCGAAAAACATGGCCGCAAGGTTGCTGCAGGCGTCGTAATCCATGGTCATCCAAGCATCCCCTGTTGGCGTACCGGCTTTTGCAACTTATATCGTGGTCAACCCAAGGGAGCCACATATGACGACTGGAACGGCCGACTCCGCGCGCGGCGCGCCACTCGGGAAACTTCCCGAGTGGGATCTCACCGATCTCTATCCCGCCACCGACAGCGCCGAACTCAAAGCCGATCTCGACGGCGCGGCATCCGACGCGAAAGCGTTCGCGGAAGCGCACAAGGGCAAGCTTGCCGGTTACGACGGAGACGCACTCTGCGCGGCGATCGCGGAATACGAAAGCATCGGCGAGACGATCGGCCGGTTGATGAGTTTCGCGTCCCTCACATTCGCGGGCAACGTGTCCGATCCTGCCATCGGCCGCTTCTACCAGTCGATGCAGGAGAAAGTGAACGCGATCTCGTCGGACCTGCTGTTCTTCGAGCTCGAACTCACGGAAATCGACGACGCCACCCTCGCGAAGCAGCTCGGCGGCAAGGCCGGCCACTACGAAAGCTGGATCGCCAATGTCCGGGTCTACAAGCCGCACATGCTAGACGAACAGACCGAACGCCTGCTGCTGGAGAAGAGCGTCGCCGGCCGGGCCGCCTGGAACCGGCTGTTCGACGAGACGATGGCCGACATGCGCTTCGACGTCGACGGCGATCGCCTGACCTCGGAAGAGGTAATGAACATGCTGTCGAACCCGGACGAGGGGGTCCGCAAGAAGGCGGCGAAATCGCTCGGTGCGAAGCTCGGCACGCACGGCCGGCTGTTCGCGCGGATCACTAACACGCTCGCCAAGGAAAAGGAGATCGAGGATCTCTGGCGCCACTATCCGCGCCCCGAATCGCTCCGAAATCTTTCCAACCAGGTCGAGGACGAGGTCGTCGATGCGCTCAACACCGCGGTGCAGGCGGCCTATCCGGATCTTTCCCATCGCTACTACGCGCTGAAGGCGCGCTGGTTCGGCAAGGAGAAGCTCGATCACTGGGACCGTAACGCGCCGCTGCCCGCGGCCGCGCACCGGGCCATCCCGTGGTCGGAGGCGACGGACACGGTGCTCACCGCCTATCGCGATTTCTCCGGCGAGCTCGCCGATATCGGCCAGAAGTTCTTCGATAATGCCTGGATCGACGCGCCGGTCCGCGAGGGCAAGGCGTCGGGCGCGTTCGCGCATCCGACCGTGCCGTCGGCGCATCCGTACCTGCTGCTCAACTACCAGGGCAAGACGCGCGACGTCATGACGCTCGCCCACGAGCTCGGCCACGGCTGCCACCAGGTGCTGGCGGCGCCGCAGGGCAACCTGATGGCCGACACGCCGCTTACGCTGGCCGAAACCGCGTCGGTGTTCGGCGAGATGCTGACCTTCCGCCGGATGCTCCGGGCCGAGGACAACCCCGCGCGGCGCAAGGAGATGCTCGCCGGCAAGGTCGAGGACATGCTGAACACGGTCGTCCGCCAGATCGCGTTCTACAATTTCGAGCTGCGCGTCCATAACGCGCGGCGCGAGGCCGAACTGACGGCGGACGAGATCTGCGACATCTGGATTGCCGTCCAGACCGAGAGCCTCGGCCCCGCCATCCGGTTCGACGACGACTACCGCTGGTTCTGGACCTACATCCCGCACTTCATCCACTCGCCGTTCTACGTCTACGCCTATGCCTTCGGAGATTGCCTCGTGAACTCGCTCTATGCGGTCTACGAGCAGGCGGCGGACGGGTTCGCGGACAAGTATCTCGACATGCTCAGGGCCGGCGGCACGCTGCGCCACAAGGAGCTGCTCGCGCCGTTCGGCCTCGACGCGTCCGACCCCGCCTTCTGGCAGAAGGGGCTCGGCGTCGTCCGCGGCCTGATAGACGAACTCGAAGCGATGGAGTAGGCGGCCGCATGGCGTCGTCCGGCGAAGACAACTCGCTCGGCGGGCGCGCGAAGCGCTACGCACGGGTGGGGCGCGCCGTCGGCGGTCTTGCCGCGCGCGTCGCGGGCCAGCGCTATCTCGGGCTCGAGCTCGACAAGCGCAAGCATGCCGAGGAGCTGAAACAGGCGCTCGGCGGGCTCAAGGGGCCGCTGATGAAGGTCGCGCAGATCATGTCGACGGTGCCCGACATGCTGCCCGAGGAATACGTCACCGAACTGGCAGAGCTGCAGTCCAACGCGCCGTCGATGGGCTGGCTGTTCGTCCGTCGCCGCATGACGACAGAGCTCGGCCACGGCTGGCAGGACAGGTTCGAGAGCTTCGAGCGCGAGGCGGCGGCCGCGGCCTCGCTCGGTCAGGTCCACCGCGCCGTCCACAAGGACGGCCGGCAGCTCGCCTGCAAGCTCCAGTATCCCGACATGCAGTCGGCGGTGGAGGCAGACCTCCGCCAGCTGCGCATCGTGTTCGGCATCTATCACCGCTACGACAAGGCGGTCGATCCGCGCGAGATTCACCGCGAGGTCTCGGATCGTCTGCGCGAGGAACTCGATTACGAGCTGGAGCGCAGGCACATCGATCTCTACCGGGACATGCTGTCGAAGGAGCCGGGCGTCCACGTCCCCGAACCGGTGCCGGAACTGTCGACCAAACGCCTGCTGACCATGACCTGGCTCGACGGCACGCGCCTGCTCGACTGGGTCGACGCCGATCAGGAGACGCGCAACACGGTCGCAAAGAACATGTTCCGCGCCTGGTACGTACCGTTCTACTACTACGGCACGATCCACGGCGATCCGCACCTCGGCAACTACTCGGTGCGCGACGACGGCTCGATCAACCTGATGGACTTCGGCTGCATCCGCATCTTCCAGCCGCATTTCGTGCAGGGCGTCATCGACCTCTACAACGCGCTGCAGAACGACGACCGCGATCTCGCCGTTCACGCCTACGAGACGTGGGGCTTCAGCGGCCTGTCCAACGACGTGATCGACACGCTCAACATGTGGGCGGAGTTCGTCTACGGCCCGTTGCTGGAGGACCGCGAACGGCGCATCCAGGAGACCGACGGCACCATGTACGGCGCCAAGGTCGCCAACAAGGTCCACGGCGAGCTGCGCCGCCTCGGGGGCGTCACGCCGCCGCGCGAGTTCGTCCTGATGGACCGCGCCGCCATCGGTCTCGGCTCGGTATTCCTGCACCTCAAGGCGGAGGTCAACTGGCACCGCCTGTTCCACGACCTGATCGGCGATTTCGACGTGAAGGAGTTGGAGAAGCGCCAGGCGGCGGCGTTGAAGAAGGCTGGGATCGCGATGCCGGAATAACGCCGAATCCGCTTTTGCGCTGCCCCGACGCAGAATACAATACGGTATCAGTTGCCCCGGATGTCGCGGGGTCTGGGGGTAGGAAAGATGACTTTCAGGGCTTTGGCCGCCGCGGTCGCGCTATGCGCGCTCTCGGCGAGCGGCGCGCGTGCGGCGATCATCACGCAGACGATCGATTTCACGTTTTCGAATTTTTTCGAGAACGGCACCGTTACCGGCATTCCGGCGCCGCAGGATCCCGTGTCGGGCTCCGTCTCGATCACGTTCGACGATGCGATGACGACCAGCATCTTCGGCCAGTCGGTCGATTCTATCAGCTTCACGACGCCGTCGGGCGTGTTTCAGGACAGCGACGTCCGCTTCGACCTTGTCGTCGGGGCGGATATCAGCGCCACGCGCATCGCCTTGTTCGGGACCGATTCGGGCTCGCAAAACCTCGAATACGATCTTTACCTCTATCAGCAGGAACTTCCGGTCCAGCTGCTCGAGCAATTCGATTTTCTGATTCACCTGGCGTCCGCTGAGACGCTCGGCGCGGAGTTCGATACCACGGCGGGCGGGGCCGTTGCCGCGCTCATGACCTATTCCAACTTCGAGAGTCCGAACTTTCCCTACTATGCGAGCAACGACGAGGTTCTCGTCTCTACGACGGAAACCGAAACCGGTTCGGCGGTTCCAGAACCGGCATCGCTCGGCATCATGGGCCTCGCGCTGCTGGCGATGGGCGTCGCGCGCCGCAAGGCTCGCTAGCGGGGGCTTTCCGCTTCCGCTGACGGAGTGATCTCGGGCGTGAGAGGTTGCCCGGTCGACGGCGCTCTGAGCATAGCGCCCGTGGCGCCCCCCAGGAGCGCGCCGCCCAGCGTCGGTTCGATCTGGTTCGGTGGGGCGACGGGTGCTTTCCGGGCTCCGCCGGTTAGATTCTCGAGCCGCGTAATCAAATCCCTGCCTTTTTCGAAGTCGAACGCCGGGAGAGCCAGCGGCAGGGCTATAAGGAAGACCACGAGATTCCCAACATAAAAAAGCAGGAAGGACTTCAGGCAGACGCCGACAGCGTGTTTTATCGACTCCCCCAGCAGGAAAGCCGTCACTCTGACGTAATTGCCGATCAGCAGCACGATGAGACCAGCGGTCAGTCCGAACGTGACGAATGGCAGAACGGTCGGAGCAATGCCCGTCAGCATGACCGGCAGGAAAATCGCAACGAACAGCGTAAAACCCAGATAGAGAGCGCCTAGAAAATACGCGGCGATCTGCGTTGCCGTTAGGAAATCGATTGGCCGCTTGCACTTTCGCGTAACTCGCGTCACCGCCCAGCCGTGAATCGAGAGGGCGACGAGCACGGGCACGATGAATAGAAAAAGCCGGGTGATCTCGCCGGACGTAACCGCCCCCGTGATCGACGCATATATGTTGCCGATGCTTTGCAGGACATCCGCGGCGCCTTCTTCCGGCCTTGCCGCCGCGGCCCTCGGTAGACCAACTCCGGCGCTCACCTGCCTGACATATTCGATGACGCTTCCGTACAGAACGAAAAGCAAAAGCGATAAGGCTAGATAGGTGAGCGCCCGGCTATACCGATCGTTGAAGGCTGGATGGGCGTCATTGCTGCGGACGAAGGACCGAATAAATATTATGGGCTGAAAGAGTATTGCACGGGTGGTGAGGACGATTTTCGGAAAGATCAGAAGCGTTCCGACGAGCGCGCCCTCAATGAAACGAGCAACATCCTTTTCTCGGTCGTCCAATCGGCCATCGTAACGATCAATTGCGGCATCGCGGTCTTCGCTCGTCATGCGCCCCTTCCATTCCCTCACAAAGCCGGCGTTCGGGCAGATGGCCTGCCGGGTCTTCCGAACACGATCGGTTGTTCAACGAAAACTTCTCACTCCGCCGCGTCCTTCTTCACGCCGCGTTCGCGGTCGGCCTTTTCCTTCGCTGCCGCCATCGCCTGCTTGGCCTGTTCCACATAGGCAGGGTGCTGGCGCGCGCTGTCGTCGAAGCTTTCGCGGCGCGCGGCGAACTGGCCGCGGAAATGCGGGATGACGTAGCGCGCGAACATCTCGTAGCTGCGGTTCGCTGCCGACCAGTCGGCCCAGTTCTGCTCCATCACCAGATAGGCGCCGAATCCGCCGACGCCCCCAAAGATCGTCTCCAGCGCCGAAACGATGTCGTCCGGCGTGCCGATCAGCGCGCCGCGATTGGCGATCAGATAGCCGATGGGATCCTTCTCGCCGACCGGCACCGGGCTGAACGGAAGGACGTTGTGCGAATACTTCACCCAGCCGTCGAACCCGAACTTCAGGTCGTCGACGGCCTTCTCGCGCGTCTCGGCGATGTGCATCGGGATGGCGATGCGGAAGCCGCGCCGGTCGAACGTCTCGCCGCGCAGCGCGGCCTGTTCCTCGCAGATCGCGATGTTCGATGCATAGTGCGCCAGCGCATTGTCCGACGCGCCGCCGAGCGCCAGCGTGCCGAGCCCGTAGCGGCCAGCCAGCATCGCGCCGGCAGGCGAGCGCACGTTGGTGATCGCCATCTCCATCCGCGGTTTCGTATAGGGCTCGATCTGGAGCCTGGCGTCGCGGAGCTCGAACCAGTCGGTTTTCATCGTCACGCGTTCGCCTGCCAGCAGCCGCACGATGGCCTCCAGCGATTGCTCCATCATGACGCGCGTCTTCGTGGGGTCGATGCCGAGCTGGATCGCGTCGACGGGCAATGCGCCGGGCCCGACGCCCAGCATCACGCGGCCGCGCGTCATGTGGTCGAGCTGGACCAGCGAGTTGGCGACGGAAAACGGATGCGCATAGGGCAGCGACCGCACGCCGGTGCCGAGCCGGATGTGCTTGGTGCGCTCCGCCGCGACCGCGATGACGATCTCCGGCGACGCGATGGTCTCGACGCCGCCCGAATAATGCTCGCCGATCCATGCCTCGTCGAAGCCCAGCTTGTCGCATAGCGTGACGACGTCGAGATCGCGGTCGAACAGCAGCGTCGGGTTTTCGGTCAACGGGTGCTGCGGCGGCACGAAGACGCCGAAACGGAGATCGGAATGCGCCATGTCCTGCCTTGGCCTCCCGTTTGTTTTGACAACCAACCGGTTGTTTGTCAGGTCTTGCGACGGACAGAAGAAGAACGCGCAGGATGCTGGTCCTCGAACACGATGCCAAGGAGATTCTGGCCCGCGAAGGCGTGCCGGTGCCGCGCGGCGTACTCGCAGCGGCGGCCGGAGACATGCCGGACTTCGACGGCCCCTGGTTCGTAAAAGCGCAGATTCCCGCAGGCGGGCGCGGCAAGGCGGGCGGCATCGTCCGCGCCGGGACCCGGGAAGAGATCCGCGGTGCCCTCGACAGACTCCTGGGCCGGCGGCTGAAGGGGCATCCGGTTCGCGAGTGCCGGATCGAGCGCGCCGTCGGCGAAGCGGAGGAAGCCTATCTGAGCCTGTCGGTCGATCCTGCGTCGGGCGGGATCGACGTGCTGCTTTCGGGCGCCGGCGGAATGGAGATCGAGAGCGCCGAGGGTCGGGCGAAGCTTCGGTCCGATCGAGCCTCGCGCGACGCGGATGCCATTGCGGCGGTCATAGCCCGCCTTGCCGACGGGCTCCCGGCGCACATGGCCGGTGCGTTGACCGACGCCGGCGCCCGCCTCGCGGATATCCTCTGCCGGCTCGAGCTGACCCAGATCGAGATCAACCCGCTGCTCGTCGCCGCCGACGGCACGTGGATCGCGGGCGACGCCAAGATGATCGCCGACGAGAACGCCTTCGTCCGCCAGGCGCTGTTCGCCGATCTCGTCCGCGCCCGCGCATCGTCCTACCCGGAGGCCGCGCTCAAGCTCGCACAGGATTTCGACTATGTGGAGCTCGATCCCGACGGCGAGATCGGCCTCGTCACGACCGGCGCCGGGCTCTCGATGCAGCTCATCGACGAGATGCGGGAGAAAGGCATCCGGCCCTACAATTTCTGCGACATCCGCTCCGGCACCTTCCGCGGCGATCCCGGTCGCCTGATCTGGACCATGCAGCAGATTGCCAGGGGCCCGAAGATCCGGGGGGTGCTGGTCAACATCTTCGCCGGCGTGACCCATCTGGGCGAGCTTGCCGACCTGCTGCTTCAGGCGCGCGCTGCCGTGCCGGAACTTACCGCGCCCGTGGTCGTCCGGCTGGTCGGCAACGGGCTGGAGGAGGCGCGCGCGATCCTCGCCGCCGCGGACGATCCGCCCGTGCTCGAGGTCGATCTCGAGAAGGCGGTCGACCTGCTCGTCGGTGGCGGCACATGACCGCGCCGCTCGTCACGCCGGAAACGCCGGTGCTCATCCAGGGCGCGACCGGCCGCGCCGGACGGCGCCATACGGTGCTGATGCGCGATTACGGCACCAACATCGTCGCCGGTGTCTCGCCGCGCACCGACGCGGGCGATATCGACGGTATCCCGGTCTTCGGGAATTGCGCCGAGGCGGTCCAGGCGACGGGGGCGGCGGCAAGCGTCGTGATTGTGCGCCCGACCGAGGTCCGCGACGCCGTGTTCGAGGCACTGGACGCCGGTATCTCGCTGCTGGTGACGGTTGCCGAGGGCGTGCCCGTCGCCGACTGCATCGACATGCTGGGGCGGGTGAAGGCCGCCGGCGCGCGCTGGATCGGCGCCTCGACGCCGGGCATCGCCATCCCCGGCAGGCTGAAGATGGGCTTCCTGCCGTCGGTGTCGCTCGTGCCCGGTCCGCTCGGGCTGATGTCCAAGAGCGGCACGTTGTCCTACGAGATCGGCTACCGGCTCGCCGGGCGCGGCATCGGCACCTCGCTCTGGGTCGGCGTCGGCGGCGACATGGTCAAGGGAACGCGCTATGCCGACCTGATCCCCGATTTCGAGGCCGATCCCGCCACCGAGGCGATGCTGCTGATCGGCGAGGTCGGCGGTACCGAGGAAGAGGATTTCGCTGCCGCCTACCGGGCGCTCGGTGCGAAAAAGCCGGTCTACGCCATCGTCGCCGGTTCGACGACGCCCGAAGGCATCGCGATGGGCCACGCCGGGGCGCTGGTTCACGGCGACAGCGGCACCATCGAGGCCAAGCGCGCGGCGCTGGAGGGAGTCGGCGCGCGCGTCTTCACCCGCATCCGCGATATCGTCGACGCGCTTGCGGCGGATTTCCCGCCCGCGCACGGCCGGGAGAGCTGACCATGGATTTCGCCCTCAGCGACGATCAGCGCGCGATGGTGGACAGCGTCCGCCGCGTGGTGCGCGAGCGTATCCGCCCCGACGCGCAGAAATATCTCGACGGGTCGTTCCCGTGGGAAAACCTGAAGGCGCTGGCGGAGATCGGCGTGCTCGGCATGGCGGTGCCCGAACAGTACGGCGGCATGGAATTGCCGGTGCTGGATACTGCGCTGGTGCTGGAGGAGATTGCCAGGGGCTGCTACCCGACGGCGATGGCCGTCCTCGGCGAGGTCGGTACCCAGACCCGCATCATTGCGACTTATGCGCCCGACTCGATCAAGGAGCGCATCCTGCCGAAGGTGGCGACCGGCGAGTGCATCCTTTCGATCTGCATGACCGAGCCGCAGGCCGGCACCGACGTTGCCGCCTACGAGACGAATACCGTGATCGACGGCGGCGTCGCGCGGATCAACGGCGTGAAGACGCTGATCAGCCGGGCCGAGGAGGCGGGCATGTTCGTCGTCTTCACGCGGGTGAACGGCCGGGAAGGGCGGGAGGGCATCGGTTGCGTGCTGGTCGACGGCGGGACGCCCGGCCTCGCCATGATCGGGAAGTTCCATACGATGGGCGGCGAGTACCTGCACGAGGTCCGGTTCGAGGATTGCGAGGTGCCGGTGGAGAACGTCGTGCTGAGGGAGGACGGATTCCGCAAGCTGCTGTCGGCGTTCAACACGCAGCGCTGTCTCAACCCGGCGATCTCGCTCGGTCTTGCCGAGGGCGCACTGGAAGAGTCGCTGAAATACGCGAAGGAGCGCGAGGCGTTCGGCCGGCCCATCGGGGTCTTCCAGGGTATGCGCTGGAAACTTGCCGAGATGTACCGCGACATCGAGGCGGCGCGCAGCATCCTCTACCGCGCCTGCGTCACCGCAGATCCGTTCCCCGATCCCCTGCTCGCCGCGACCGCCAAGACGGTGTGCAACGAGATGGCGATCCGGGTGACCAACGAGGCCGTGCAGGTCCACGGCGGCTACGGCTATACCGACGAATGCCCGGCGTCGCGCTACTACCGCGCCGCGCGCTACGGCTCGCTCGGAGGCGGGACAACCGAGACGCTGAAGGACCTGATCGGCCGCCGCCTGATGGCGAAGGACGGCTCGCCGTTCGAGTAGGCGTCAGGTGCTATTTGGCGTTCGACGCCCGAATGCGATCCGCGATCCTGCCGACGACATCTTCTTCGATGCCCAGGAATCCATGTGCGCTTTGCGCCCGGCACGGTTTGGAGCGCGGCGGCAACCCACCCGACACCTCGATCAATTCCGCCTTGAGCTTTTCGGCGAGCGCGCGCGCTCCACGGAGCGGCGTCACGTAGCATTCGTCGTCCCGGTGGTGAACCACGACGACCGGCCCCCGAATATCGCGGTAAGGCGTTTCGTAGACCGTCTCCTTGCTGTCCTTCGACGCCTCCGTCACCGATGCCGTCAACACGATCCCGTCGGGTCCCCTGCCGCCGAGGCCGAGCCGGGCGGCGCCATTGGCGGCCGAGAGCGTTCCACGGCTGGTGCCGACCAGCCAGACCGGCCGTGCCACCCGATGTCGGGCCCACGCAATGACGGCGGCGATGTCTGCGGCGTGGTCTTCCGTTGTCCTGAATCCCGTCAGCCCGTCCGACCGGTCGGAAGGGACGTCCATCGAGATCGTGTCGAAACCCTCGGCGGCGAACAGGTGGCGGGACCGGATCAGGAAATTTACGTTCCGGTTCAGCCGTTCCTGTCCCCGGTTCAGCCGCAATCGCCCGTTCCCGCCAGAAAACAGGATCACCGTGGCTGTGGCGTCCTTCGATGCCTCCATCAGCGCGACGCTGACCGTAACGCTGTCGCGTGTCGCAATGTCATGGAAGCTATCGGCGACGGCGGTCGCGACCGAAGGAAGGAAAAGAATCAGTGACAAGAACAAGCAACGGAAGCGGGTCATGGCTGTGCTCTGCGGTCGATCCACCGTGGCAGTATATCTTCGATCGCGCGCAGGACGGCAGCGAGTTCTTCTTCGGATATCGTCAGCGGCGGCATCGTGTAGATCACGTTGCCGAACGGGCGCAGCCAGATTC
>JAYQUR010000007.1:0-23685 GCA_038148075.1 Alphaproteobacteria bacterium
CCAGCAGTTCGTTGAGGCTGTCGAGACGCAATGCCATTTCGCGGGCGGCGCGCACGATTTCGTCGCGCGCAACGTGAACGACTCGCAGTTCTACCAGTGCATCGACGTGCGCGACCCGTCGAACCCGAAGGAAGCCGGTCGCTGGTGGCTGCCCGGCACGCGCGAGGGCGACGAGGCGCCGCCGCCGCCGCGCCATCCGGTGTTCGATTCCGGTATCCGCGCGCACAACACCAACGTCTATCCAGAGCGGCCCGACCGCGCCTATGTCTGCTATCTCGACGGCGGCACGTTCATCCTCGACATTTCCGACAAGGCGAACCCCAAGGTCGTCGGCAGCTGGAACCCGCATCCGCCCTATCCGGGGTTTGCGCACACCGCGTTGCCGCTGTTCGACCGCGACCTGCTGATCGTCACGGACGAGTGCATCCGCAACCGCGGCGAGGACTGGCCCAAGCTGACCTGGGTGCTGGACATGCGCGAGGAGAGCAACCTCGTACCGATCGCCACCCTGCCGCTGCCGCCCGTCGAAGAAATGACGCAGCGGCCGGGACGCTACGGCTCTCATAATCTGCACGAGAACCAGCCGGGGACGTTCAAGTCAGACACGCTGATCTTCGGGACCTATTTCAACGGCGGCATGCGCGTGCACGATATCTCCAACCCGTATCAGCCGAAGGAGGTCGCGAGCTTCGTGCCCGAAACGCCCGAAGGTTCGCGCGCGGGCGCGGCGCAGATCAACGACGTCTATGTCGACAAGGACCAGACCGTCTATTGCGTCGACCGGTTCACCGGCGGACTGTATGCGCTGGAACTGACTATCTAGGCCGGCAGGCGTCCCAGCGCTGCCGCGACCTTGAACGGACCTGACGGCAGGGCGGAACCGCGCCAGAAGGCATGGAAGTCGTCCGGCAGGGCGCGGTCGAAGGCGACGGCGTCGCCGGTCTCGAGGAGCCCATGCGGCATCTCGACGATGCGGATGCCGGCGGCCTCGAACCGCGCACGGCGCACATCGTCCGCCACCCGCCGCGTGTTCGATCCGACCAGTTCGACGGCATAGCCGCCCGACGCCGCCCAGAAGCCGATCTCGGCGCGCACCAGCGAACCGGGCAACGACCGATGCGCCGCGTCGGGGGCCTCGAAGTGCGCCCGCGGCAACGGACGCAGCGCACCGAAGGCGTATTGGTCCGGCCGGTAGAGTTCGCCGAACGGGGCGAGCAATTCGGAGATTTCCGGGATTGCGCCCGCGATCTGGCGCTCCACGAAGTCGAAGTAACGATCGACGAAGAGCCGGGCATGCTTGTTCCAGACGCCGCATTGACGGGCGAAGTGGCCACGCAAGAATGCGAGCTGATCGCCAGTTTCCGGCATGTCGGCGATGGGCGGCGGATCGCCGAACTCGAGCTGTCCCGAATTGAGCCGGAGCGCCAATCCCGGCGTGACGGCCACGGCCGGCAGACGGTAGGAGATCGCTTCGGGCGCGCCGGGATCGCGAACAATCTGAGAGTCCGACACGGCGTCGGCGTTGTATGGAATGATCACCGTCATGGCTCAAGTATCCGATCCCGGCCGGTTCCGGGCAGTCAGCCTACGAAACCGGAATCGGCCCGGCAAGACGATGCGGCGGATCGGTGCGGCTCCGCCAGTGCGGAGGCGGCGACGTGGCGGGGAAGGTTCTTCGACGTGTCGCCTGAATGCGGTAGTCTCCCTGAGATCCGCTCGGGCGGAAGCCGCCGGCCGGTAATCCGAGCTGACCGGCCATGCGACGTTCTTGCCTCGGCCATACCGATCGCGTCGTCCGGCGTGTCTCGCAACCGGTTTCGCCGTCTCGACGAAGAGGGCGGCGGCGGAAGAGCAGAGAAACAAAGAACAGAAACAAGGACTGGCTCCGTGCCCACCGCGACATACCGACAGATCGTAGCGCCGCCATGATCTACGAACAGGACGTCGTCATCCCGATGTCGGACGGCATCGGGCTGCGCGCGAACGTCTTCCGGCCCCCGACCGAAGGCCGGTATCCCGTTGTCATGTCGATGGGCGTCTACGGCAAGGACGTGCATTTCCGCGACGCGTTCGGCGCGCAGTGGAAGCGCCTGCTGGAAATCTATCCCGGTCTCGTCGAGGACGGCTCGTCCGGGCGGTTCCTGCGCTGGGAGCTTCCCGATCCCGAGCGCTGGGTGCCCGACGGCTTTGTCGTCGTTTCGGTCGACAGCCGGGGCAGCGGCAAGTCGCCCGGCTACCTCGATCCCTACTCGCCGGTCGAGACGCAGGACTATGCCGAGGCCATCGACTGGGCCGGTACGCAACCGTGGTCGAACGGGAAGGTCGGACTGCTGGGGGTCTCCTATCTTGCCTCCAAGCAGTGGCAGGTTGCGGCGTTGCAGCCGAAACACCTCGCAGCCATAGCGCCTTGGGAAGGTTGCTGCGACTTCTACCGGGAATGGAGCCGGCATGGCGGGTTACGGACGCGCTTTCCCGTCGACTGGTGGCCGAGGCAGGTGATTCCCAACCAGCACGGCAATGCGGACTCGCCCTATCGCGATCCGGATACCGGCGAGCGCACGACGGGCCCGACGGCGCTGAGCGAGGACATCCTCGCCGGCAACCGCTCGCGCTTTCCCGACGATATTCTCGCGCACGAACTGGACGATGCCTGGTACGCCGCGATGACGCCCGACTTTTCCCGCATCCAGGTGCCGATCCTGTCGGCGGCGAACTGGGGCGGGGCGGGTCTGCATCTCCGCGGCAATGTCGAGGGCTGGCTGGCCGCGGCTTCATTGCAAAAATGGCTTTCCTTCCACATCGGCACGCATTTCGAGAGCTTCTACCTGCCGGAATATGTCGAGATGCAGAAACGCTTCTTCGGCCGTTTCCTGCGCGGCGACGACAACGGCTGGGAGGGCGAGCCGCCGATCCGAATGGCAGTGCGGCGTCCCGACGGCGTTTCTTACCGGACGGAGCCTGAATGGCCGCTCGCGCGGACGCAGTGGAAACGCTATGCGCTCGATGCCGCGACGCGGACGCTGTCGAAAGGCGCGGGGGCGAGCGGTGCCGTCGTATTCGAGGCGCCCGGAGACGGAATCGAATTCGCGACCGCGCCATTCGAGGCCGAAACGGAATTTACGGGCCCGGTCGTCGCACGGCTGACGGTATCGTCCTCGACGACGGACCTCGACATCTTCGCGACGCTGCGGCTGCTGGATCCGGACGGCGACGAGGTCGTCTTCACCGGCGCGCACGAGCCGACGCCGCTCAGCCGCGGCTGGCTGCGCGCGTCGCACCGCAAGATCGATCCCGAAAAAACGGCTGCATGGCGTCCCTGGCACAGCCACGACGAAATCGAGAAGCTGACGCCGGGCGAACCGGTCGTCCTCGACGTCGAGATCTGGCCGATCTCCATCGTGTGCCCGCCCGGCTACAGGATCGCGCTTCGGCTGCAGGGCCGCGACTACGAGTACGACACGCCGGGCCGAATGCTGCACGACGATCCGCTCGACCGTCCGGCGCCCGAATTCGCGGGGACGACGACGGTTCACTGCGGCAGCGACGCGTCGTGGCTGCAGCTGCCGCTGATCGCTGGCGATTAGAGCTGTCCCCGGCTTTCCGCCCTGCGGCCGTTGCCGCATAATGCGGCAGCGAGATTCAAGAAACCGAGGGAAGCAGACCATGCCGACAGCCAACGTGCGCGGGCTCGAAATTTTTTACCGGGTAATCGGCGACGACGGTCCCTGGATCGCGCTGATCACCGGCGGCCGGCGCGGACACGACGAGTTCGTGCCGCTCGCCGAGAAGCTGGCTGCGCGCGGTTACCGCGTCCTGCTGCACGACCGCCGCAACACCGGCGCCTCCGAGGTGAAGCTCGGGGCCGACGAGGTGGAAGAAATCACCTGGGCCGACGATCTGCACGAGCTGCTCGGCCAGCTCGGGGCGACGCCGGCCTGCATCGGGGGCTCTTCGTCGGGCGCGCGCACCGCGATGCTGTTCGGAATCCGTCACCCGGAAGCGACGCGCGCGCTGCTGCTGCTGCGCGTCACCGGCGGGCCGTTCGCGGCCGGCCGCCTGCCCGAGAACTACTACGGACGTTTCATCAAGGCTGCAGAAGAAGGCGGCATGGAAGCGATCTGCGAGACCGACGTCTGGTCGGAACGGATCGCGGCCAACCCTGCCGTGCGCGACTACCTGATGTCCATCGACCCGCAGGACTTCATCGCCATGCAGACCAAGCTCATGGACCTGTTCGTGGCGGGCAAGGACCTGCCTGTCATGGGCGTGCCGCAGGAAGACCTGGACAGGATTACCGCGCCGACCGTCGTCATTCCCGGCAACGACAACACGCATTCGTCGGAAAGCGGCAAGACGGCGCAGAGGCTGATACCGGGCGCGGAACTCTACGATCTCGGTCTGGAGGACGTCGACGTGCCGCTGATTTCGTTCGACGACTGGGCGCCGTATTTCGATGAAATTACGGAAGCGCTCGACGATTTCATCAAGCGAAAGGCGGGCTAGGAAGAGGTTACACCCTCGGCCTTGCAGCCTCTACGCTGTCACCGCGGCCTTGTGCCGGAGTCCAGTCTTTGTGCCGTTCCGCTGTTTTCTGTATCCCGGAACAAGTCCGGGACGACAACGCGGCGCCGAAATAGCGCCCCCTAAAGCAGGCTCTTGCCCCCGAACCGTTCCAGCCATTTCGGGATCGCGTCCGGATTTACCACGTGCCGGGGCACTTCGCCGCGCATCGCGGTCATCGCTGCGTTCATCGCCCACGGGACTGCCGGTTCCAGGCTGGCGCCCTTGTTGGCGCTGACCATGTGCGGCGAGAGCAGCACCTTGTCGCCGAGGCCGCGCAGCGGCGACTGAAGGTCGAGCGGCTCGTTCTCGAAGACGTCGAGGGCGGCGCCGGCAATCTTGTCGCGGTCGAGCGCGAAGAACAGGGCGTCCTCGTCGACGATCGGCCCGCGCGCGGCGTTGAGCAGGATCGCGCTGGGTTTCATCATCCCGAACTGTGCTTCGGAGATCAGGTGTTGGGTCTCTTCGGTCAGGTTCGCGTGGATCGTGACGACGTCAGAAGTACGCAACAGCGTCTCGAGGTCGACAGGTTTCGCGTTGTGATGGGCGAACTTGGATTCGTCGACATAGGGGTCGCAGGCGATCAGGTTGACGCGCCACGGCGCCAGCAGATCGCACAGGCGCGAACCGATACGCCCGAGCCCGATGATGCCGACCGTGATGCCCTCGTAGCCGTCCTGGCGCGCGCCCAGGAAGACGCCATCCAGTGAATCGTCGCGCCAGCCGCCGTCGCGCACGTGCCGATCTTTCTGGCGCGTCTGCTTCAGCATCGTCAGCATCATCGTCATGGTGCCTTCTGCGACGCCGCCCCAATTGGCTTCGGTGGGCGAATGGGTGACGAGGATGCCCAGGTCGGCCGCGGCGTCGAGATCGACGTCGTCGTAACCGATGGTCAGCTTGGCGATGATGCGGGCCTGCGGCAGGCGCTCCATGAAGGCGCGCTCGAATCGGAATCCGCGCATGACGGCGCCGATGATTGCGTCGCGACCGTCTGCGATGGGGAAGACGTTTTCCTCGCTCGCGCCGAAGGCACGGCGCCATTCGCCGTTACCGAACGTGACCTCGCATCCCGCCCGTTCGAGTTCGCTGTATTTCGCGTCCACCTCGCCCATCGGCGTGTAGACGAGGACTTTGGCCTTCGACATCGGTGTTCGGTCCCTGTTTCGCTATTCGTTGAAATCGAACCGGGACGGCGGCGTTTCCGCCGTCGTCCCGGTTCCGGTTCAAATGTCTCGTGGCGGCGCTATTTGACGCCGAGAGCGGCCCGCATCCGGTTGATGATCTTCTGATCCGTGCTCCCGATGCGCTGGGCATGGGCCTGCATTTCCTTCCAGTCGGCCGGATCCCATGTCATCTTGCGCTTCTTGGCATCCGCGATCGCGTCCGCGTCGGCGAAAGCCTTGACGAATGCCGTCCGCAGGGCTGCGACGCGGTCGGCCGGAACGCCCGGGGGCGCAAGCCAGCCGCGGCCGAGGACGGAATTGCCGGCAAGCAACGCGGCGATCTGTTTGTCCTCGGGGTCGCTGACGAGATCCGTCAGCAACGGCACCTTGGGGTGGCTCGGGATCGGCGTCTGGGCGACCGCCGCGAGAATCGTGATCTCGTCGTTCTCGATCCACTGCGGACGCAGAAACGTCACCGAGGCCCAGGCGGACTGGAAGCCCTTGACCTCCTTGCGGTCCATGGCGAGGTAGATGCCGCCCATGCCGCGATAGCCGGTGATGACCTTGAACTTCGTGCCCAGCAGCGAGTTCACGATGGTGGGAACGATGTAGGTCTGCGAGCCCTTGCCGGTAGAGCCGAGCACGACTTCCTTCTTCTTCGCGTCTTCGAGCGAATTAACGCCCTCGCTCTTGAAGACCACGAAGGCGCTGCGCGGCTGGTCGGCGCCGCCGAGGAACTGGAACTTCGCCGGGTCGTACTTGACGCCCGTCGCGCGCAGGCGCGAGGCGAGCGGCGTGTCGGATAGCAGGATGCCGATGGCGGTGCCGTCCTGCGGAGCCGTGTTGTAGAGATAGTTGGCGCCCTTGGTGCCGCCGGCTCCGCCCATGTTCTGGGTGATGAAGTCCGGGTTGCCGGGCATGTATTTCGTGAAGTACGGCGCCATCAGCTGCGAATACTTCGTATGCGCGCCGCCGGGACCGGCCGCGACCACGATGGTCACCGTCTTGCCCTTATAGAAATCCGCGACGGCATCGGCCTTGGCGGCGGTGCCGAAGCTGGTCGCAAGTAGACCGGCGGCCGCAAGTGCGGCAAATACGCTTCGTACCTTCATTGGACGTTCTCCCTTATCTGGCGTCATTGGAATTGTGCGCACAAACGGGCGTTCCTGTGAAGCGGATGGGATGCCGCCAATTTCGTGACAGCCCGGGACACCGGCGACATAATAAACGCGAACCACGGGTCGGGACGGGAACGGCGAACATGAACGACACCCCCACGCCATCGCTGAGAGCCGCGGCGGAAGCCACGGGCCGCGTTGCGCCGACGCGCGACGACTGGCTCGCCCGCGTCGCCGAGGCAGGGCCCGTCGCCGAGGCCGGGGCGCTACAGGCCGACCGCGACCGGATGCTCGGGATCGACACGATGGACGCGCTGCACGCGCGCGAGATGTTCCGCCTGCTGCTGCCCGCGGCGCTCGGCGGCTACGAGCTGAACCTGCCCGACTATTTCCACGTGATGGAAGCGGTCGCGACCTACGACGCCAGCACCGCCTGGTGCGTCTGCCAGGGCAATTGCTGCGCCATGACCGCGGGCTACATGCCGCTCGACGCGGGGCAGGAGATCTGGGGCGACGATCCGCGCGCCGTCCTCGCCTGGGGGCCGGGGCAGGCCGAGGCGCAGGTCGTCGACGGCGGCTACAACCTCACCGCCAAGGCCGCCTTCGCGAGCGGCAGCCACCACGCGACCTGGCTCGGCGCGCACGGCTCGGCGGTAAAGGAAAAGGACGGCAGTCTCAGGCCCGGCGTGGGCGGCAATCCCGAGGTCCGGACGCTGCTGTTCCCGGCCGGGGAGACCGAATTGATCGACACGTGGGACGTGCTCGGCCTGCGCGGCACCGGCAGCGACGCCTACGAGGTCGAAAACCTGTTCGTCCCCGACGGGCACACCGTCGTCCGTGCGACCATGTTCGAGAACCGCCCGGCGCACGGCATGTCGCCGCTTTACGCGTTCCCTCAGATGTCGGTGCACGCGACCGGTTTCGCCGCCACGGCGACCGGTGCCGCGCGCGGGTTCATAAACGCCTTCCTCGAGATGGCGCAGACCAAGATGCCGCGCCTCCACACCTCGCCGCTGCGCGACAAGCCGGTCGTCCAGGACGACGTCGCCCGCGCCGAGGCGCGCCTGTCGGCGGGCCGCGCCTGGCTCCGCGAGGAGGCCGAGAAGGCGTGGGAGGAGGCGAGCCGCGAAGGCACGCTCTCGATCGCCCAGCGCAACCGCATCCGCCTGTCGGCGACCCATGCCATCCACGAGGCAAAGGCGGCGGTGGACTCGCTCTACGACGCCGCCGGCACCAGCGCCGTCTTCGCCGACGGCCCCTTCGAGCGCCGCTTCCGCGATATCCACATGATCGCCCAGCAGATCCAGGGCCGGAAATCGCACTACCAGTCGGTCGGCGCGTGGATGCTGGGGCTCGAGCCGGATATGGGGGTTATTTAGGGGAGTACCCTGCGCGTTGGACGTCCGTCCAAGGCTGGATCCCGGAACAAGTCCGGGATGACATTGTGAGGCGGAATTAGCGCGCTTTCTAACTACCGTTCAGTTGTCACCCCGGCCTTGTGCCGGGGTCTAGCCTTCAGGAAGCTCCCTACCGCACCTTGATGATCAGCTTGCCGCGGAAGTGGCGCGAGGCGCTGAGGGCGACCGCCTTGGGGGCGTCTTCGAGGGAGAACACCTGCAGTTCCGGCACCGTGACGACGCCCGCCTTGTAGAGCTCGAGCACGTGTTCCATGTGCTTGCGGCTGCGGCCGACGCGGGGGCGGAGCGAGATCACGTCGTCGCGGCCTTCCGGTACCGGCGGATTGGAGCCCGCGGCGATGAAGGCGGCGCGGCCGCCGGGCTTCAGGACCTGGAAGGATTTCTGGGTCACGTCGCCGCCGACCGTGTCGAACACGGCGTCGCAGTCGCTGACGGCCTCGGTAAAGTCGACCGCGTTGTAGTCGATCACCTCGTCGGCGCCGAGGCCCTTCACGTAGTCGACGTTCTTGGCGCTGCAGGTCGTGATGACGTAGGCGCCGATGTTCTTCGCCATCTGGATCGCGAAGCCGGCGACGCCGCCGGCGCCGCCCTGGATCAGGATCTTCTCGCCGGCCTTGAGCTCGATCGATTCCTCGATGGAGATTTCGGCGGTCAGGCCGATCAGCGACAGCGCGGCGATGTCGACGTGGGAGACGTCGTCCGGCTTCTTCGCCAGCACGTCGGCCTTGATCGCGATCTTCTCGCAATAGGTGCCTTCCTGGCCGACCGGCAGGACGCCGAACACCGCGTCGCCGACGGCGAGGTCCGCATCCGCGCCCGCCTCCGCGACGACGCCCGAGATGTCGCGGCCGAGGATGTAGGGGAAGTCGCTGACCGGATTTGCGTACTTGCCGCCGAGAACCTTCCAGTCGGCGCCGTTGACGCTCGCCGCATGGATGTCGACGACGACCTCGTCGGTGGCCGGCGTCGGGTCGGGCAGGTCGCCGTACTTGAGGACGTCCGGGCCGCCGAGTTCTTCGAAATAGACTGCTTTCATGATCGCTTCCGTTAAATCAGGTGTTCGGGTGTCAGCCGCGGCCGCCGGCGCGCGAGATGATGTTGAGGAGGACCGACTGGCCGTCGTCGACGTCCCTGAGGGCCTTCTCGAGCGTCGCCGGGACCTTCTCCGGATCGACGAGCTTCTCGCCGCGGCCGCCGCAGGCCTCGATCGTCTTCTCGAAATCGGGGCTCGGGTTGAGCTCGACGAGCGGCAGCGTGTTCGATTTCGACGCGCGCCCTTCCGGATAGACGGCGAGCGTCGCGCGGCGGACGGCGAACCATTCCGAGTTGTTGGAGACCATGGTCAGGGTCGGCAGGTTCTCCGCCTGCGCCGTGAAGTGCGCCGCCGTCGGCACGTTGAACATGTAGGAGCCGTCGCCGACGCAGGAGATCACCTGGCGGTCGGGGGCCGCGATCTTGGCGCCGAGCGCCTCGCCGAGACCGGTGCCGAGACCGCCCGCACCGCCGCCCGGCAGCACGTTGCCGGGCCTGGTGAAATTCATGTGTTCCAGCGGCAGGCCGAGCTCGTTCACGAAGATGCCGTTCTCGTCCTTGATCCGGTCGAGGCAGTGCGCGACCCAGGCCGGGTGGATCGGCGCGGACGTGCGGGCCTCTTCGATCACCGCGGCGCGGCGTTCGGCCGCTTCCGCGCGATAGTCCGAGACCCAGCCGCGCCGCTTGTCGGCCGCCGCACCCGCGCCCGCCTTCCCGGCAAGCGCGTCGCGCAGCATGGCGACGGCGATCTTGGGATCGCAGACGGCCGACAGGTCGCTGCGGAAGCCTTCGAACGGAATCCGGGAATTCAGCGGGTCGTTGCCGAGCCGGATGATCGTCGCGTCCGCATTGGGCTCCGCGACGCGCGGCATCCACGGCACGATGGAATCCAGCACGAGGACGAGGTCGGCGTATCCGATGGCCTTCGGCGATGCGCCGCCAAGCAGCATCGGATGGTTGGATGGCAGGTTGAGGTCGAGCGCCTGACAGACCGGGATCGCATTGTCCGCGGCCAGCGCGCCGAGCGCCTCGAAGGACGCCGCGTCGGCGCCCATGTTACCGGCGACGATCAGCGGACTTTCCGCATTCTTGATGAGGTCCGCGATCCGGTCGATGGTGTCGGATGACGGCGCGGCGGGAAGGGCGCCCATCTGTCCGCTGGCGCGCGGCGCCGACGGCATCGAATCCGCCTCGCCCAGCACTTCTCGGGGAAGGGTAAGATACACGGGGCCGCGCGGATGCGTCATGGCGAGATCGACGGCCCGCCCGACGACCTTCTCGACCGGCTGGCCCGAGCGCAGCTCGTAATCCCACTTCACGAATTCGCGGACGATACCGCCCTGGTCGAAGCTTTCCTGGCCCCAGTGGATCGGCACGTTGCGCGAGCCCATATCGCCGGTCTCGGTCAGCGGCGTGCGGCCGGCGGCGAGCAGCAGCGGCACCCGGTCGCGCGCGGCGTTCATGATGCCGCACAGCGCGTTCGCGGTGCCGACGGTGACATGCACCATCACGCCTGCGATGCGTCCCGAGGTCTTGTAATAGCCCTGCGCCATGGCGACGGCGACGTTTTCGTGCGGCACGGTGACGAAGCGCGGGATGTCATGGCCCGCGTCGCCCGCGCGCAGGATGCCTTCGATGATCGGCGCGAAGTCGGTGCCCGCATTGGCGAACACGACGTCGATGCCCGACTGCTTGAGGGCGGAGAGGTAGGCCTGTCCGACGGTGAAATCCGGGGGCGATTGCTGGTCCATGGCGTCATCCCTTTGATGCGCGAAAGCGCGATTGCCGAAGCGCGGTTCTGGAGGCCGCGATTGCGGGCGATTATGACGCCCGGCGATACGATGTCCATGCCTGCCGGATGCGTCACCCCACTTGCCGCGCGCGGGAGGCGCGTGCACTCTCCGAATGAATGAGGAATCGAGAAGGAGCCGGAAAATGGCCAGACTGACCCCGTTGCCCGCCGAGCAATACAACGACGACCAGAAACGCGTCGCTGCGATGGTGCAGCGCCAGCGGGACGTGCCGATCCGCGGGCCCTTCGCCGTGCTGCTCCGCGCGCCCGAGATCTGCGAGATATTCGCGAACTTCGTGGACCTGTCGCTCGACGAGGAAAGATCGCGCATCCCGCTGCGCCTGAAGGAGCTCGCGATCATCACCGTCGCGCGGGTCTACGGTTCGGACTACGAGTGGTTCATCCACGCGAAACGCGCCGCCGATTACGGTATCGACCCGGACTGCATCGAGGATCTGCGCCATAACCGCGTGCCGGATTTCCCCGACGCCGACGAGACGCTGGTCTACGAGACCGCAAAGGAGCTCGGCGAGACGCGGCAGCTGTCGGACGAGAGCTACCAGCGCGCGCTCGACCGTTTCGGCGAGGCCGGCATGGTCGAGCTGGCGACGCTGATCGGCTTCTATCACACGGTCTCGGTCGTCCTGAACACGTTCCGGGTCGAAGCGCCCGAAGGCGACCCCCACCCGCTGACGGGAATCTGACCATGGCGGAGACATATCCCCCGCCGCCGCGCCGTATCGTTACGGGCCACGATGAAAACGGAAAAGCGATCGTCCTCTATGACGGGCCAGCCGAGAACGGCGAGGTCCGCTTCAACGGCCCGAAAACGACGCTGTTCTGGGGCACCGACCGCATGCCCGCGTCCAACGCCGGCAACGAGGATATCGGCGGGCGCGAGAACGACGTCGCGCCCGGGCCCAACGGCAGCTGGTTCCGCATCGTCGACTATCCGGCGGGTTTTCCCGGCCGTCGCCACAAGACCGACACCATCGATTACGCCATCTGCATGTCGGGCGAGATCGACATGGAGCTCGACGACGGGGTAGAGGTGCATATGAAGGCGGGCGACGTGATGGTCCAGCGCGGTACGGTTCATTCGTGGATCAACCGCGGCACCGAGCCCTGCCGGATCGCCTTCATCCTGATCGACGCGGAGACCGAAGGGTTGCCGCACCCCTGACTCCCCGTTCCGGGTGGAGGCGCCGGAGGGCGGTCCCCACCCGCTGAATACCGACTCCCCGCGTTGACAGTCGGGGGCCGACCCGGTTTAGTTGACCCGTTCGCATTTGCTTGATGCCAATGAGCCGGAGGGGGCCAAATGACAGTCGAACCGATTAGCGGGACCACGCGCCGAAGCTTCGTGGCGGCGTCCATCGTAACGGCCATGCTGGCCGTGGGCGGCACCGCGACCGCGCAGGACACCATCAAGATCGGCGTCATAACCGACGAGACGGGCAGGGCCGCGTTCTACGCCAAGCCGGTTACCCAGGGAGTCGAGCTTGCGGCCAAGGAAATCAATGCCGCCGGCGGCGTCCTCGGCAAGAAAATCGAGCTGGTGATCGAGGACGACAGCGCGAAGCCGGACGTATCCGCGACAAAGGCCAGAAAGCTCGTCGACGCGGGCGTCGTTGCGATCATCAGCAACTCCAGCTCGCCCGCGACCCAGCAGGCGCAATCTGTGTCCCTTGCGACGAAAACGCCGCACATAACGCCCGCGAACTCTGGCGAAACGCTCGCCACCAAGCTGGACAACCCCTATTTCTTCCAGCTGGGCCCGCTGGCGTCGACCCAGATCAAGACGTTGATGTCCTATACCAGGTCCAAGAAATTCAAACGGGTCGCGGTGGTGGGCGATAATTCCGGCCTCAGCAAGATTATCGCCGGGGTGTTCGAGAAAAGCCTGACGGCCAACAATATCGACGTTGTCGTCTCCCAGATAATCCCCATCGGCTCCCGGACCGCCGTGCCGCAGATGCAGAAAGTGCGTGCCGAGAATCCCGAAGCCATATTTCAGGCGGGCATCGTCGGGCCGCAGATGGCGCAGTTCTTTCAGGCATATCACCAGCTGGGCATGAAGCAGCCGATCCTGGCGTCGTTCAATCTTTCCATCCCAGCCTACCTGAAAGTGGCGAAAGACCTGATGGAGGGCGTGGCCTTCATCGATGCCTACGATCCAGCGAAGGAACGCACCAAGCAGTTCATCGAACTGTACAAGAAGGAATACGGTTCGGTGCCGTTTTCGCTGCCGGGGTACGGTTATGACGGGCTCTATTTCGTCGTCGACGCCCTGAAGCGCGCCGGATCGGTCGACAAGGAAAAACTGCGTGCCGCCATGGCGTCGACCAAGGGGTGGTCCAACGTGATGGGCGCCAGGGGCGCAACGGTCAATCTTTCGGAGAAGGACCGCCGCGGGTTCGATCCGGAAGGCGCCGTCGTCCGCCTGATCCAGGACAACAATCACGGGCCCGCGGTTCATAGCGGCACGAAGTAGGGGACTTCCGTCCTGATCTTCTGACGCCCATGGCAGAAATCGGGGAACTGCTGGTCAGCGCTGTCGCCGCCGGGTCGATTTACGGGCTGATGGCGCTGGCCTACCTGCTGATTATCAGGCCCACGGGCGTCATCAATTTCGCTCTCGGCGAATGGGCGATGCTTGGCGCCTTCGCGGCGGTTGCGCTGGGCAGCGACCTGCTGATCCCCGCGCTGCATCTTCCGCACGTTTTCAGTTTCGTCCTGGTCGTCGTCGTCATCGGCCTCCTCGCCGCGATGACCGAGATCCTGACCGTCCGGCCGCTGATCGAAAAGGGCGCGCCGATCCTCAGCCCGGTGCTTGCGCTGCTCGGGGTGCTCGTGATTTCGCTGCAGGTGGGTACGCTGGCGGGCGGTACGGAGGCGTTACCGACGCCACCGCCATTCGGTTTCCGCCGGGTGGAAATGGGCTTCCTGGCGGGGACGCCGCAGGCGTTTTACATAATTGCGGTCACCTGCGTCGTCTTTGCGTTCGCCTGGTTCTTTTTCGAACGCACCGTCTGGGGCAAGCGGTTCGAGGCGGTGGCGATCAACCGGCGCGCGGCCGCGTTGATGGGGATCAATCTTCGGGCGGTCGGTCTGCTCGCTTTCGTCGGCGCGGGCATCGTCTGCGGGATCGTCGGCGTGCTTGCCGCGGGCGCGAGCGGCGCCTTTTACCAGATGGGCTTGCCGCTCGCTATCCAGGGCTTTACAGCGCTGGTTATCGGCGGCGTCGGCCGGGTCGAAGGCGCGCTCCTTGGCGGAATCATTCTCGGGGTGATCGAGGCGCTGGCGGCGCGGTATCTGCCGATCCCGTCGTCGCTGGTGCTCGGAGTGCCGCTGATCCTTCTTATCCTGTTTCTGCTGGTGCGTCCGACCGGTCTTCTCAGATCGAAGGAGGACATGGTGTGAGAAACCTGTTTTCCTGGTTCGCCGCCCTGGTCGGGCTAAGTGCCATTGCGTTCGCGATGTCCAGCTATCACCTGGAACTGTATCAGAAGCTGCTGCTGGTCGTGATTTTGGCGATCGGCTTCAATTTTCTGTTCGGTATCTGCGGCCAGATCGCCTTTTCGCACGTCGCTTTTTACGGGATCGGCGCCTATGCGGTCGTCATCCTGACGTTCAAGCTCGGATGGCCCCTCGCCGCCGGAATCGCGGGGGGCATCGCGATTAGCGCCGCCCTCGCATTGCTGGTGGCGATCCCGACGACGCGGCTCGAAGGGTTCTATCTCGCGCTCGCCACGCTGGCCTTCGCCCAGCTTTTCCTCGTCGTCGTCGGCGCGGGCGGCGAACTGACCGGCGAAGACGAGGGTATCTCCGGGTACGCCTTGCCCGATTTCTTCGGGATTCCCCTGACCGGCGCCGCCTACACGCCGGTGATCGTGTTCGTGCTGCTTGTGACGCTGGCGCTGATTCTGCGGCTGGACCGGTCTTATTTCGGACGCTCCTGCCGCGCGATCAGGGACAATCCGGATGCGGCGCAGGCGATGGGCGTGGACGTCGCGCGGACCAAGATCGTCGTCTTTGTTCTGACAAGCACGCTCGCCGCGGTCGCGGGCATGTCCTATGCGTTCGTGAATAATTTCATTTCGCCGCCGATATTTGATCTTGAACGCATTTTCGAACTTCTTTTCATGATCATTATCGGCGGAACCGGCAGACATGCCGGCGCGATCATCGGCGCGGTTCTGCTGTTCTCGGTTCAGTTCGCCGTCGAACCGTTTGTCGGAAAGTTCCACACGCTGATTTACGGGTGTGTCGTGCTGCTCGTCATATTGTTCGCGCCCAAGGGCTTGATGGGCGTTTGGGATGCCATGATCGCCGGCCGCCGTAACAGGGACGTGGGCGCATGACCGGAGGCCGGCTTCCGTTGCTTCGGGTCGACGGGCTGACCAAGCGTTTCGGCGGTCTGGTTGCGGTGAACGATCTTTCGTTCGATCTTTTTCCCGGCGAAATCCTCGGCCTTATCGGCCCGAACGGCGCCGGCAAGAGCACGACCTTCAACCTTGTCGCAGGCGCGCTCGCGCCGGATGATGGCGCAATCCGGCTGGGCGATGCTGATCTGGTCGGCCTGCCGCCGCACCGCATTGCCGCGCGCGGCATCATGCGCACGTTTCAGCACAACATGCCGTTCGACGGGATGACGGTTGCCGAAAATATTCTGGTCGGCGCCCATACCCGGATGCGCCATGGGCTTGCCGCGACGCTTATCGGAACCCGTGCGGCAAGGCGCGCGGAAGAACAGGCGGCAAAACATGCGGACGAGCTGATTTCGTTCGTCGGTCTGGACGAATGGTGCGACGCGGACGTCACGACGCTGTCGTTCGGTCAGGGCCGCTTGCTGGAAACCGCCCGGGCCCTGGCCGGCGAACCCAGGGTGATGCTGTTCGACGAACCCGCGGCGGGCCTGACGCCGCAGGAATGCGACCGGCTGTCGGAAATAATCCGCGGCATCGCGGAGCGCGGCATCGCGGTCCTGCTCATCGAACACGACATGCGTTTCTTGCTGCCGCTTGCCGATCGCGTGGTCGTCCTGAATTTCGGCCGAAAGATCGCCGATGGAACGCCCGAAGCCATTCAGGCAGATCCGCGGGTGGTTTCCGCCTATCTCGGAGAGGCGGCCGATGCTTGAGGTAACCGACCTGTTCGCCGGATATGGCGGCCCTGATGTGGTGCGCGGGCTGGATATCAGTGTCGGCCGGGGAGAAACGGTCGCGCTGCTCGGCCCCAATGGCGCCGGCAAATCGACGGTTATGGGCGCAATGACCGGCACGGTGCCGCGTCGACGGGGCAAAGTTCTGCTCGACGGCCGAAATACGATCCAGCTGGAAAGCCACAGGATCGTTGCACGGGGAATGAGCCTGATTCCCGAAGGTCGGCTGATATTTCCGCCGATGTCGGTTCGCGACAACCTGCTGCTGGGGGCGACCCAGCTGGATGCTGCATCCGGCGGGAAGGTCGGGGATCGATTCGACTACGTGTTCGGTCTGTTTCCCCGCCTGGCCGAACGTGCGGACCAGATGGCGGGCACGCTGTCCGGCGGAGAACAGCAGATGCTTGCCGTCGGACGGGCCCTGATGTCGGCTCCGCGGATGCTGTTGCTGGACGAACCGTTTCTCGGTCTTGCGCCGATGGTCGTTCAGGAAATCCGGTCGGCGCTGGACGAGCTCAAATCCGAAGGTTTGACGATGCTGCTGGTGGAACAGAAGCTCGATATCGCGCTGGCGCTTGCGGAACGCGTCTACATCATGATCAAGGGGCGGATCGAGCTTGCCGCGACCGCCGGCGAATTGAAGAATAGAGACGATCTCGACCGCCTGTACTTCAATCTTGCCCAGGCGCAGGCCGACTGACACGAACCCCTGCTATCGCACGGAATTCCACGCGGGACGCGAAACCCGCCCTGCGGCAGATAAATATCCGGTGAATTCGCCGTCTGCGGCGCGTTGCCGCCTTGTCATGACAACAGCCGAGACTATAGGTTAGCAGGCATTCCGCTGGCAAAGGCCGGGCCCGGCCTCGGCGGGGGCTTCAGCGACCTGTCGGGTCATGTCCGTTCCGACAAAGGAAAAAAGTTACATGAAAATTGGCGTTCCGAAGGAAGTTCACGCAGGCGAACAGCGCGTGGCTCTGACCCCGGAAACGGCGGCGCGCATCCAGAAACTGGGTTTCGATCTCTGCATCGAATCCGGCGCGGGTGCAGCGGCGCAGTTCAGCGACGATGCTTACCGCGCTGCCGGCGTGGAGGTCTTCACCGACACGAAGGCGCTGTGGGCGCAATCCGATATCGTCATGAAGGTGCGCCAGCCGGAGGACCACCCGACCCTCGGCGTACATGAGTGCGACCTGCTGAAAGAGGGGGCGACGCTCATCTCGTTCATCTGGCCGGCCCAGAACGAGGAGCTGCTGAAGAAGCTCGAGGCGCGCAAGGCCACCGTCATCGCGATGGATTCGGTGCCGCGCATCAGCCGCGCGCAGAAGCTCGATGCGCTGTCGTCGATGGCGAACATCGCGGGCTACCGCGCGGTGGTCGAGGCCGCCAACAATTTCGGCCGCTTTTTCACCGGCCAGATCACGGCGGCGGGCAAGGTGCCGCCGGCCAAGATCATGGTGATCGGCGCCGGCGTCGCCGGTCTCGCTGCCATCGGTGCCGCGAACGGCATGGGCGCCATCGTCCGCGCCTTCGACACGCGCCCCGAGGTGAAGCAGCAGGTGGAATCGATGGGCGCCGAGTTCCTCGAGCTCGACTTCGAGGAGGAGGGCTCCGGCGCCGGCGGCTACGCCAAGGTGATGAGCGAGGAGTTCATCAAGGCCGAGATGGAGCTGTTCGCCGAGCAGGCCAGGGACGTCGACATCATCATCACGACCGCGCTGATCCCCGGCAAGCCGGCGCCCAAGCTGATCACCGCCGAAATGGTGGAATCGATGAAACCCGGCTCCGTCGTCGTCGACCTCGCCGCCGAGCAGGGCGGCAACTGCGAGCTGACCGAGCCCGGGCAGGTCGTCGTCAAGCACGGCGTCACGCTGATCGGCTACATGGACCTGCCGAGCCGCATGGCCGCGCAGTCGAGCCAGCTCTACGGCACCAACCTGTGGCATTTCCTCTCGGACCTCTCGCCCGAGAAGGACGGCACCATCAACGTCGACATGGAAGACACGGTCATCCGCGGCTCCACGGTCGTGAAGGACGGCGAGATCACGTGGCCGCCGCCGCAGATCGCGCCGCCGTCGCCGCCGCCGCAGAAGGCGGCCGAGGCGCCCAAGAAGGAGGAGAAGCCGCAGAACGTCGGCCTCAAATCCGCGATCACGCTGGTCATCGGCGCCGCGGTCCTCGCCGCGCTCGGCACCGTAGCGCCGCCCGCCTTCATGGGCCATCTCACTGTCTTCGTGCTGGCGTGCTTCGTCGGCTGGCAGGTCATCTGGAACGTCAAGCCGGCGCTCCATACGCCGCTGATGAGCGTGACCAACGCCATTTCCGGCATCATCGTCATCGGCGCGCTGCTGCAGATATCCAGCCCGTCGTCTCTGGTCATGATCCTCGCCGGCATCTCGGTGCTGATTGCCACCATCAATATCGCGGGCGGGTTCCTGGTCACCCAGCGCATGCTCCGCATGTTCCAGAAGAGCTAGGAGCGGATCATGAGCATGGGCCTGACCACCGTCGCCTATATCGGGGCGAGCATCCTCTTCATTCTCTCGCTCGGGGGGCTGAGCAACCAGGAAACCGCCAAGCGCGGCAACATCTACGGCATCGTCGGCATGGCGATCGCCGTGATCGCGACCATCGCGGCGACGCAGATCGACGACTACACGATCCTCGCGGGCGCGGTGATCGTCGGCGGCGCCATCGGCATGATCGTCGCGGCGAAGGTCGAGATGACCCAGATGCCGCAGCTCGTCGCCATCCTGCACAGCTTCGTCGGCCTCGCCGCGGTGCTGGTGGGCATCGCGAGCTACATGGACCCGACGTCGAGCTACCAAGGCGTCGAGAAGACCATCCACGAGGTCGAGATCTTCATCGGCGTGTTCATCGGCGCGATCACCTTCACCGGTTCGGTCATCGCCTTCGGCAAGCTGCAGGGCAGCATTTCCGGCAAGCCGCTGATGCTGCCGGCGCGCCACTGGATGAACCTCGCGGGCATTCTCGTCTCGCTGTGGCTCGGCTGGCAGTTCCTCGGCGCGGCGGATCATAACGCCGGCCTCACGCCGCTCCTCATCATGACCGCCATCGCCTTCGTGATCGGTGCGCATCTCGTGATGGGCATCGGCGGCGCCGATATGCCGGTCGTCGTCTCGATGCTGAACAGCTATTCGGGCTGGGCCGCGGCCGCCACCGGCTTCATGCTGTCGAACGACCTGCTCATCGTCGTCGGCGCGCTGGTCGGCTCGTCGGGCGCGATCCTCTCCTACATCATGTGCCGCGCGATGAACCGGCACTTCGTCAGCGTCATCCTCGGCGGCTTCGGCACCGCCGGCGGGGCCGCCGCCGAGGTCGAGGGCGAGGTCGTCGCCACCTCGGTGGACGAGGTCGCCGGCATGCTGACCGACGCCGACGACGTCATCATCGTTCCCGGCTACGGCATGGCCGTCGCCCAGGCGCAGAACGCGGTGAGCGAGATCACCAAGCTGCTGCGCGACAAGGGCGTGAACGTCCGCTTCGGCATCCACCCGGTCGCCGGCCGCCTGCCGGGCCACATGAACGTGCTGCTCGCCGAGGCCAAGGTGCCCTACGACATCGTCCTGGAGATGGAAGAGCTCAACGACGATTTCCCCGACACCGACGTCGTCCTCGTCATCGGCGCCAACGACATCGTCAACCCGGCCGCCCAGGACGACCCCAACAGCCCGATCGCCGGCATGCCGGTGCTCGAGGTGTGGAAGGCGAAGACCTCTGTGGTCCTCAAGCGCTCGATGGCGTCCGGCTACGCCGGCGTCGACAACCCGCTGTTCTACAAGGAGAACACGCGGATGCTGTTCGGCGACGCCCGCGACAGCATCGACGGCGTGCTGGGGGCGTTGAAGGGGTAGGGGCGGCCGCCGCAGCCAAAAACGAAATCGGAATTTCGCCGCAACGCTATGCGGGGACGGCCTCGGGCTCCCGAGGAGCGATCTGGATGGTCACCTCGATACCGCTATCCAGAGCGGAGAGCATCCGGATCAATCGGTCCAGCGTAAACCGTCCCAAATCGGCGTTTCGGACCCGCGAGAAATCGGCGGCGGCGAAGCCGGTCAGGGTGCCTGCCTTGCGCACCGTGAGTTTCCGTTCGTCGAGCACGCCGACGATCCGCGCGGCCAGAATGGCTTTCGCCTGTTTCAGGTCGGCGTCCGGGTCGCCCAGATCGCGGAAAACATTGCCGCTGCCGCGGACCAGTTCAAAGTCTTCGTCTCTTTCTCTTTCGCTCATTCCGACAGCTCCTGTCTGAGGCGTTTCAGCCTGTCCCGGATCAGATCGACGTCCTGTTTTGGCGTTTTGGTCCCCGTCTTCGATTTCTTATGGAACGCATGGACGACCCACAGCGATCCGGCGATTTCGGTCACGTAGATCGCCCGGTAGGCGTCCGTCCGGTATCGGAGCGCGATTTCCATGACGCCTGCGCCGAGGCCCTTCATCGGTTTCGCGATATCGGCCTTGCCACCTTCCGCCGCGATCGTCAGCGCAGTTGCCATGTCGTCCTGCACTTTCTGCGGGAACTTTTCGAATGCCTTCCGCGCTGCGCCGATCCAGGAAACCGGCCGCGTGTCTCGATTCATAACACGATGTAGTCATATTTGACAACGGTTACCAATTTCTGACCTTCGGTTGTTCCGTGCCGGGGAGCGGGCAGTTAGAAAGAATTTTTCGTCCATATGTTCGTGATATGTTCTTACACATGTTACGGTGATCGGACTGCAAATGAAAGAGAGGACATCGTTGCGACGTGCATCCTTTCGGGTGCATGGGGTCGTTTTCGCACTTCCCGTCTCCCCCGCCCCATACACCCAACCCATAGAGTGCATGGGGTTGAGTTGCGAGTTTCGTTTTTCCGTGTCCCCGCGGGCGTGCAGGGCGCGGCGGAATGCGTATAATCGCCACCGAGCCCGGGGTTCAGCCCCCGCACAAGAACCAGACCAACAGGAAGCGACCGACCCATGATCATCGACTGCCACGGCCATTACACCACCGAGCCCGACGCGCTGACCGACTACCGCAAGGCGCAGCTCGCGGGCGTGGACAACGATCCGAACTTTGTGCCGTCGGCGGCGGTCTTGAACATTACCGACGACCAGATCCGCGAGAAGCTGGAGCCCAACCAGATTAGGCTTCAGCAGGAGCGCGGGACGGACATGACGATCTTCTCGCCGCGCGCGGTCGGCATGGGCCACCACCTCGGCACCGAGCAGACGTCCATGTACTGGGCGCAGATCTGCAACGACATGATCCGCCGCGTCTGCGACCTCTATCCCGAGCGCTTCGTGCCGGTCTGCCAACTGCCGCAATATCCCGGCGTCGAGCCGAAGAAGTCGATCCCCGAGCTGGAGCGCTGCGTCAACGAGATGGGCTTCATCGGCGTCAACGTGAACCCCGACCCGTCCGGCGCGATGTGGACCGACCCGCCGATCACCGACAAGTGGTGGTACCCGCTGTGGGAGAAGATGGAGGAGCTGCAGGTGCCCGGCATGCTGCACGTCTCCGGCTCGTGCAACCCCAACTTCCACCATACCGGCGCGCACTACATCGCCGGCGACACGACGGTGTTCATGCAGCTCATCCTCGGCGACCTGTTCGCGGATTTCCCGGGGCTCAAGTTCATCATTCCGCACGGCGGCGGCGCGGTGCCGTTCCACTGGGGGCGCTATCGCGGCCTCGCGCAGGACATGGGCAAGCCCACCCTCGACGAGCACCTGCTGAACAACGTGTTCTTCGACACCTGCGTCTATCACCAGGCCGGCATCGACTGCATGACCAAGGTCATCCCGCAGAAGAACATCCTGTTCGCCTCCGAGATGGTCGGCGCGGTGCGCGGCGTCGACCCGACCACCGGGTTCAACTACGACGACACCAAGCGCTATATCGACGCGACGCCCAACCTCGACGACGCGGCCAAGAAGGCGGTGTTCGAGGACAACATCCGCCACGTTTTCCCGCGACTGAAGGTGTAGGCGGGAGCGACGAACCGGCGGAAAAGAGACGCACCGTTGCCACAACCTCGGTGTCACCCCGGCCCTGTGCCGGGGTCCAGTCTCGCCGCCCTACGGTCCTCTGGATCCCGGAACAAGTCCGGGATGACAATCATGCGCCAGGATGGGCGTTTACGCGCTCCGGATATGAACGATGCCCTACCGTAATCTCCGCGACTATCTCGACGAACTGCAGCGCCGCGACCTGCTGCAAGTCGTCGACGACCGTATTTCCAAGGATACCGAGCTGGTGCCGCTCGTCCGGCTGCAGTTCCGCGGCCTGCCCGAAGCACAGCGCAAGGCGTTCTGGTTCAAGAACGTCACCGATGCGCGCGGGCGCGACTTCGATGCTTCGGCGGTGCTCGGCTCGCTGGGTTGTTCGCGCCAGGTCTACGCGGCGGCGATGGGGACGGACGCGGACGGGATCGGCGCCAAGTGGGCGAGCGTCCACGGCAAGCCGCTTCTGCCGGTCGAGGTCGCCCGCGACGCCGCGCCGGTCAAGGAAAACGTCTTCCGGGGCGATAGTTTCGGCGAGGGCGTCGACCGCTTCCCGCACCTGGTCTCGACGCCGGGCTTCGATCCTGCGCCGTTCCTGACCGCGGGCGTCTGGGTGACGCGCGACCCGGAGACCGGCGACTATAACCTCGGCATCTATCGCGGCATGATAAAGGCGCCCGACCGCATCGGCTGCGCCACCGACGTCTCGACCCAGCACCTCGCCATCCAGTGGGAGAAGGCGCGACGCATGGGCAAGCATCTCGAGTGCGCGGTGTTCCTCGGCGGCCCGCCGGCGCTGCTGCTGGCCGCGGCGGCGAAGGTGCCTTACGGCGTCGACGAGTACGGCATCGCCGGCGCGCTCAACGGCGAGGCGATCGCGGTGGTCAAGGCCGAGACGTTCGACGCCTTCGTGCCCGCCGAGGCCGAGATCGTGATGGAAGGCATCGTGCGCACCGATATCCTCGAGCCCGAAGCGCCGTTCGGCGAAGCCAGCGGCTATCTCGGCCCGCGCAAGATGGAGAAAGTGTTCGAGGTGACCTGCGTCACGCACCGGTTGCAGCCGATCTACCAGGGCATCATCAGCGAGTTCCCGCCGTCCGAAAGCACGGTGATGCGCAAGGCCGCGTTCGACGCGATCTATCTCCGCCACCTGCGCGACGCATGCAACATCCCGTCGGTGACGAAGGTGGCGTGCCACGAGCTGGCGAGCTGCAACATGCTGTTCGTCATCCAGCTCGACCGGCCCGAGCTCGGCCAGCCCTGGCAGGCCTTGAGGGCGGCCGCGGCGTTCGACGCCTCGCTCGGCAAGATGTTCATCGCCGTCGATTCCGACATCGATCCCGAGTCGATGGATTCGGTCCTGTGGGCGCTCAGCTATTCGATGCAGCCGCACCGCGACGCCGAGATCGTCCGCGGCAAGGTGCCGAGGCTCGACC
>JAYQUR010000008.1:0-23150 GCA_038148075.1 Alphaproteobacteria bacterium
CGAGCTGGTCGCTCTCGGGGTCTAGGATGGTGAGCACGCGGCGCTGAGGGTACGGCCGGAGCATGCTCCAGACGATCGGCACCGCCGCACCCGCCGCGGCGAAAACGACGGCGAACTTCCAGAGACGGACGCCGGCGACGAACAGCACGGCGCCGCCGGTCATGAACAGGAACAGCGCAGTTCCGAGATCCGGCTGCTTGAGAACCAGCGCGCCGGGCACCGCAATCATCAGAAGCGGCACGATCAGGTAGGTAACGCGGTGGACGTACTCCACGGAAAGCCCGTGAAAATAGCGCGCCAGCGCGAGCACGAGCCCCACTTTCATAAGCTCGGACGGCTGCAGACGGATGACGCCGAGATCGATCCAGCGCTGCGCGCCCATGCCGATGGTGCCGGCGACCTCCACGGCGGCGAGCATCACCAGCAGGACGCCATAGATTACGTAGGCGTACCGGTACCAGAACCGGATATCGATCACGGCGACGGCGATCAGAATCGCGAGCCCGACCGCGAGGCGGATCGACTGGCGGGTGGCCCATGGATCCCACGATCCGTTGGCCGCCGAATAGAGCATCGCGACACCGACCGCCGAGGTGAGAAGAATCAGCAGCACGAGCCCCCAGTTGATCTGGAGGAACTTGCGGCCAAGGCTCATGCGGCCGGATCGCGGATCTCCGAAGACGCGGGCCATCAGATATGCTCGCCCTTGTTTCGCGGCGGCGCATCGGGCGGCGCATCGTTGCTGGCCGGGTCTCGCTTCTGCGTCTCGAGCAGCAGGTCTCGCGCGATCGGCGCCGCGACGGCCGAACCGCCGCCGCCGTGCTCGACCACGACCGCCACCGCGTATCGCGGCCGGTGAGACGGCGCATAACCGACGAAAAGCGCGTGGTCGCGCTCCCGCCACGGCCGTTCCTCGTTCTTGAGGACCCGCGTTTCGCGCTCGGCCTTGCTGATGCGGCGGATCTGGGCGGTTCCCGTCTTGCCCGACATTTCCATGCCTTCGGCCTTGATCCGGGCGCCGTAGGCAGTGCCGCGGTCGGAATTCGTGACCTGGTACATTCCCTCGCGGACGACCTCGAGCGCCCGCTCGGAGATTCCGAGATCCGGCAGGGCTGCTAGTTCCTTCTGCTGGGTCTCCGCATCGGTCCGGACCAGGCGCGGCTTGACCGCCTTTTTGCCGTTGGCGAGCCTGGCCGTCATGACCGCGAGTTGCAGCGGCGTCGTCAGGATGAAGCCCTGCCCGATCCCGGAGATCAGCGTTTCGCCCTGCTGCCACGGCACGCCGATCACGGCGCGTTTCCACGCGCGCGTCGGAACGACGCCGTCCTTCTCGCTCGGCAGGTCGATTCCGGTCTTTTCGCCGAGCCCGAGCTTGTTCGCCATCGCGGCGATACGATCGACGCCGACGCGTTTGGCGATGTCGTAGAAATAGACGTCGCACGAATGTTTCAGCGAACCGACCATATCCTGCCAGCCGTGCCCGTGCTTCTTCCAGCAATGGAAGCGCGCATTGCCGAGCTGCGTGTGGCCGCGGCAGAAGACGCGATGATCGGCGCCGACCACGCCGGCTTCGAGCGCCGCCAGCGCCACGACCATCTTGAATGTCGATCCGGGCGCATAGAGGCCCGACACGGCCTTGTTGATAAGCGGCGTGTGGGGATCGTTGACCAGCGCCCGCCAATCGCGCGACGACAGGCCCGTGACGAACGAATTGGGATCGAAGCCCGGCACCGACGCCAGCGCGATGATCTCGCCGGTCGCGGTGTCGGTCACGACCGCGGCCGCGCTCTTCAGATCCTTGAGCCGATCGGCGGCGAATTTCTGCAGGTCGCGGTCGAGCGTGAGACGCAGATCGTCGCCGGGCTGGCCTTCCTGACGCGACAATTCGCGGATGACGCGACCGACGGCGTTGACCTCGACCTGGCTGTTACCCGCCTTGCCGCGCAGGTTGAGATCGTAGATACGCTCCACCCCGTTCTTGCCGATCTTGAAACCAGGCAGTTCGAGCAGCGGGTCGCCGTCGATCTCCTTTTCGGATACCGCGGACACGTACCCCAGCACGTGCGCGAAATCCTCCGAGAACGGATAGGACCGGCTCTGGCCGACTTCGATCGACAGGCCCGGCAGGTCAGGCGCGTTCACCTCGATCTTGGAGACTTCTCCCCAATCGAGATTCTCCCGGACCGTGACCGGCACGAAGCCGCGGCGTCGCCGTATCTCCCGCAGGATGCGCTGGCGCTCGTGGTCGCCGAGCGAAATGATCCCCGACAGCGCGTCGAGCATTGCATCGACGTCGTGAACCTGCTCGGCGACGAGCGTCACCCGGTAGTTTTCCTGATTGATGGCGAGCGGGCGGCCGTAGCGGTCGAGAATGCGGCCGCGCGGCGGCGGCAACAGGCGCAGGTTGATCCGGTTCTCGTCGGACAGCGTCTTGTACTTCTTGGACTCGACGACCTGCAGCTGGTACATGCGCCCCGCCAGCACGCCGAGCAGCAGGAACTTCGCGCCGCCGAGGATCGCGACGCGGCGCGAGAACGACTTGTAGCGGCCGGTATCCCTATAAACTGACATCGACGGGTCTCAGCAGCGCGTGCTGCAGCCGGGCGAGAAGCCAGGCCGTGAAGGGGAAGACGCCGATGGTAAACAGACCCTGGAACAGACCTGGCGACGGGTCGATCAGGGAAGCGTTGAGTCCGCAGACGATGACCCAGGAAAGCAACGCCGCAACCATCGTCACCAGCGCGAAGCAGAACCAGACGACGCCGAACGACTTTCCCTGGAAGAAGGTCCTCTGGGAGACGATCGCCCAGTTTGCCAGCAACAGGATGAGCGCGTTCAGCCCGACGGGCGAGCCGACGAGGATATCCTGCCACAGGCCGAGGCAGAACGCGGCGACCGCGGGCATCAGGTAGGGACGGTAGATCGCCCAATAGAAGACAGTCATCAGACCGACATTGAAAGCGATCTGCCCGTAGCCGGGAATATGGACGGGAAGCGTCGCGAACAGAACAAGCGCAGCGCTTATGACGAAGGGGGAAAGGAGCCGCGCGAAGCGGTCGATGCGGCGGAGGGAACCCGCGACCATCAGCGCGCGGGGCGCCGAACCGTCGACGGAACGATATGTCCTGCCGTTTCTCCGGGGAACGAAGTGACGATGCGGACGTATTCGAGACGGTCGAAATCGGCGAAGGCCTCGACACGCATCACGCCGTCGGAAACGCTGGCGATCCGGCCGACGGGCAGGCCTGCCGGAAACACCCCGCCGTGGCCCGACGTCACGATTCGGTCGCCGACCTCGAGACGCGCGTTCGGCGGCAGGAAGGCGAGTTTTGGCTGCGGGCCGTTGTCGCCGGCGAGGATCGCACGGATTCGGGTCTTCTCGATGACGACGGGAATGCGGGAGTTGATGTCGGTAATCAGCAGCACGCGGCCGGATTGGCGACCGGTCTCGGCAACGCGGCCGACAAGGCCGTCGCCGTTGATTACCGCATCGCCCTTCTCGACGCCTGCCTGCGTGCCGGCATTGACGAGGACGGAGCGCACGAACACGCCGCCGGAATCCCCGATTACCCGAGCCGCCGCGAAGCGGGCGCCGGGCTCGGGGATGTAGTTGAGCATCTTGCGAAAGGTGGAGTTCTCGGCGGCGAGCGCAAGGGCGGCATTCTGCCATTCCAGGAGACGTGCGTTCTGCTCGCGGAGACGCTCGTTATCCGCATAGACGGTAAAGAAGTTGCCGATGCGGTCGATGCCTTCGGTCACGGTCGCGATGGGACGCGACGCCGCATCCATCACGGGCGCGACCAGATTCACGACGCCGGTCCGCACCCGTTCGACCACCACCGTTTCCGCCTTGCCCAACAGCATGATTGCGAATGCCGCCAGGATGAGGAAAAGCAGTGCGAACCGGTGAACCAGCGCCCAGACGGGCATGGCCACTTTCGCAACAGTCTCAGCGCGCCTATTCACGCTTCTTCCCCCGATCAAATCGCCTACCACAATCGGCCATTTCCGCTTAACGAATGGTTAACGACCGATTTCGAGCCTTTCCGCTCAATACATCGTCGTGAGCACGTTTCTCAGTGTTTTCATCTCTTCGAGACACCGTCCCGTGCCGAGCGCGACGCAGGACAACGGCTCTTCGGCCAGCGTCACGGGGAGGCCGGTCGCGTGCCGCAGCACGAGATCGATGTTGCCGAGCAGCGCTCCGCCACCGGTGAGCACGATGCCCTTGTCCACGATATCCGCCGCCAGCTCCGGCGCGGTGTGTTCGAGTGCGACCTTGACCGCCTCGATGATGGCGTAGATCGGCTCGGCAAGGCTTTCCGCGATCTGGCGCTCGCTGATCACGAGTTCCTTCGGGACGCCGTTCATAAGGTCGCGGCCCTTGATCTCCATCACGCCGCCGTCGCCGTCTGGCGGCACGCAGGCGGAGCCGATTTCCTTCTTGATCCGCTCGGCCGAGCCTTCGCCGACCAGCAGGTTATGGTTGCGGCGAATGTAGGCGATGATGGCCTCGTCCATCTTGTCGCCGCCGACGCGCACGGACCTCGAATAGACGATGCCGCCGAGCGACAGCACCGCGACCTCGGTCGTCCCGCCGCCGATATCGACGACCATCGAGCCGGTCGGCTCGGTCACCGGCAGGCCGGCGCCGATGGCGGCAGCCATCGGCTCCTCGATCAGGAACACCCGGCGGGCGCCCGCGCTCTCGGCCGATTCCTGGATCGCGCGGCGTTCGACCGCGGTCGAGCCGGACGGTACGCAGACGATGACCTGCGGGCTCGCGAAGCTGCGCCGGTTGTGAACCTTGCGGATGAAGTGCTTGATCATCTCCTCCGCGATCTCGAAGTCGGCAATGACGCCGTCGCGGAGCGGCCGGATGGCCTCGATGTTGCCCGGCGTGCGGCCGAGCATCATTTTCGCTTCGTCGCCGACCGCGAGCACCTGCTTGCGGCCCTTGACGTTGGCGATAGCGACCACCGACGGTTCGTTCAGGACGATCCCGCGGCCTTTCACGTAGACCAGCGTATTCGCCGTACCCAGGTCGATTGCCATGTCGGCGGACAGGACGCCAAGCAGCTTAGAGAACATGAACCCTCACATATTCCTCGTTCGAGCGATCGCGGTGCCGGTCCCTTCATCCCTACCCGGGACCGGCAACGCGGGTTTCATCAGGCGCTCAGCGCACTGGGCGCGGTTTTCTCCCGCTTGACCAGCAATTTGTTTAGCGCATTCACATATGCGCGTGCGGACGCGACGAGCGTGTCGGTGTCGGCTCCCTGACCGTTCACCGTCTTGCCGTCCTCCTCGAGCCGGACGGTCACTTCCGCCTGCGCGTCTGTTCCCTCGGTCACGGCGTGCACCTGATAGAGCTGCAGGCGAGCGCTGTAACCGGTCAGTTCCTTGATCGCGTTGAAGGTCGCGTCAACCGGGCCGTCGCCGGTCGCCTTGGTCTTCTTCAACTCGCCGTCGACCTCGAGTTCCAGCTCTGCGGTCTGCGGCCCCTTGGAGCCGCACACGACCTGCAGCGACACGAATTTCATCCGGTCGTTGCCACGGACGATCTCGTCGTCGACCAGGGCCGAGATATCCTCGTCGAAAATCTCGCGCTTCTTGTCGGCCAGTGCCTTGAAGCGGCGGAACGCGTCCTGGAACGCATTGTCGCCCAGCTCGTAGCCCAGCTCGGTCAGCTTGGATTTGAAGGCGGCGCGGCCGGACAGCTTGCCGAGGACCAGCTTGGACTGGTTCAGTCCGACCGATTCCGGCGTCATGATCTCGTAGGTGTTCGCGTTCTTCAGCATGCCGTCCTGATGGATGCCGGATTCGTGCGCGAACGCGTTGGCGCCGACGATGGCCTTGTTGGGCTGAACCGTGAAGCCGGTGATCGTGGATACGAGGCGCGAGGCCTTGGTAATCAGCTCGGTCTTGATGCCGGTCGTAAACGGCATCGCGTCCTGGCGCGTCCGGAGCGCCATCACGATCTCCTCCAGCGCGGCGTTGCCGGCACGCTCGCCGAGGCCGTTGATCGTGCACTCGATCTGCCGCGCGCCCGCCACGACGCCGGCCAGCGAATTCGCGACCGCGAGCCCCAGGTCGTTGTGGCAATGGGTCGAGAAGATCGCCTTGTCGCTGTTGGGCACCCGCTCGATCAGCATGCGGATCAGGCCGCCGAACTCGCTGGGCACGGCGTATCCGACCGTGTCGGGCAGGTTGATGCAGGTCGCACCGGCGTTGATCGCCGCCTCGACGCAACGGCACAGGAAGTCGTGATCCGACCGCGTACCGTCCTCGGGCGACCAGTCGACGTCGTCGGTGAACTTGCGCGCATGGGTCACGCTGTCGATGACGTGCTGGTAGACCTCGTCCGGCTCCATCTGGAGCTTGAACTTCATGTGGAGCGGGCTGGTCGCGATGAACGTGTGAATGCGCGGCCGCGCAGCGGGCTTGAGCGCTTCGGCGGCACGTTCGATATCGGCCTTGCCGGACCGCGCGAGCCCGCACACGGTCGAGTTCCGGACCAGCTTGGCGATTTCGTTGACCGCCTCGAAATCGCCGTTCGACGCGATCGGGAAGCCGGCCTCGATCACGTCGACACCCATTTCCTCGAGCATTTCCGCGATACGCAGTTTCTCGTCGAGATTCATCGACGCGCCGGGCGACTGTTCGCCGTCGCGCAATGTGGTGTCGAATATGATGACGCGGTTTGAATCGGTGTTGACGCTCATTTGAGAGTTCCTCGTATCTCTACTGTTTCGACGTTAGGTCTGGACGAAATATCCCCTGAAAATGCATGCGACCCGCGCATAGCTAATCAGGGGCACCTAAGTCGAAGAGCCCCAGCACCGGCGATGGAAAGCAGGTTCCCCGGACGACGCGCGGACACACCCCGGGCGTCGCCGGAAATCCCGGTCGCGCTTCCGCAGTGCACAAAATCGCCGCTCGTCGTCATGTTCATCGCTCTATAAGCGGTTCCCGAACCCAGTTTTCCGCCACCGCAAGGCCGATTAAGCGTCCGGCTGCACGACAACTGTTAACAATCGGGGTTAACGAACTATTACTACGATGCTTTTTATGTTCGGCGCAACGGTTTTATGGGCGGAACCGACCAGATTCCGCCCATTTTTTAAACCTTTAGGCATGCCGGACGAGTCGGGGGCCCGCCCCCGACGAAGCGATTGCGATCAGTTCTTGGTCTTGTCGACCAGCGCGCGTTCCTTGATCCACGGCATCATGTCGCGGAGCTTGCCGCCGACCTCTTCGATGCTGTGTTCCTCGCCGAGACGGCGCATCGCCTTGAAGCTGGGCTGGCCGGCCTGGTTCTCCGTCACCCACTCGCGGGCGAACTTGCCGGTCTGGATCTCGGTGAGCACCTCGCGCATGCGCTCTTTCACCGAGGCGTCGATGAGGCGCGGGCCGCGCGTCAGATCGCCGTATTCCGCGGTGTTCGAGATCGAATAGCGCATGTTGGCGATGCCGCCCTCGTAGATCAGGTCGACGATGAGCTTCACCTCGTGCAGGCACTCGAAATAGGCCATCTCAGGCGCATATCCTGCCTCGACCAGCGTTTCGTAGCCGGCGGTGATCAGGGCCGTCAGGCCGCCGCACAACACCGCCTGCTCGCCGAACAGGTCGGTCTCGCATTCCTCGCGGAAGGTGGTCTCGATGATGCCCGACCGGCCGCCGCCGATGGCGGAGGCGTAGGACAGGCCGATTTCGAGCGCGTTGCCCGATGCATCCTGCGCAACCGCGATCAGGCAGGGAACGCCGCCGCCGCCGACATATTCGGACCGAACGGTGTGGCCCGGCCCCTTCGGCGCGACCATGAAGACATCGAGGTCCTTGCGCGGCTCGATCAGGTTGAAGTGGACGGCGAGCCCGTGGGCGAACGCCAGCGCCGCGCCTTCCTTCAGATTGTCGCGCAGGTCCGCGACGTAAAGCTGCGCCTGCAGCTCGTCCGGGGCGAGGATCATCGTCACGTCGGCCCAGGCCGCCGCTTCGGCAGGCGTCATGACCTTGAGGCCGGCGTTCTCCGCCTTGGCGATGCTCGACGAGCCCGGCCGAAGGGCGACGACGACTTCCTTCACGCCGGAATCGTTCAGGTTGTTGGCGTGGGCGTGGCCCTGGCTGCCGTAACCGACGATCGCGACTTTCTTATCCTTGATCAGATTAACGTCCGCGTCCCGGTCGTAATAAACTCTCATCGATCTACCTTTCCCCGTAGAATTTCCGTCTCATCCGCCTGTGCCCGCCGCATCCGTCCAGTCGCGCCGGAACGGGCCCGGCGCGCTTTCTAGAGCGGTGCGGACCCGCGCGCAATAGCAACGACGCCGGTCCGCGACACTTCGACCAGCCCCAGCGGCTCCATCAGCTCGATGAACGCGTTGAGCTTTTCGGTGGAACCCGATATCTCGAAGACGAACGACTCGTTGGTGCTGTCGATCGCCCGCGCCCGGAAGATGTCGGCAATACGCAGCGCCTCGACCCTCTTCTCGCCCTTTCCCTTGACCTTCACCAGCGCAAGCTCGCGCTCGACGCTCGCGCCCTCGATCGTCAGGTCGACGACCTTGTGGACGGGCACCAGCCTGAACAGCTGCGCCTTGATCTGTTCGATAATCATCGGCGTTCCCGTGGTCACGACCGTGATCCGGCTGAGACCCGCATCCACGTCCGTCTCCGCCACCGTCAGGCTTTCGATGTTGTAGCCTCGGCCCGAGAACAGGCCGATGACGCGAGCGAGAACGCCCGCCTCGTTGTCCACCAGCACGGCAATCGTATGCCGCTCAATCGTTTGTTCGACCGCCAACTCTGCGCTCCGTCCTTGATTTATCCCTTGGGTCCGTCCATCGCCGTCGGGCAACGGATCAGACCAGTACCATCCCCTCTTCCGAAATAGGCCTCGCCGCCTCGTCCTCGGGGCCGAGCAGCATCTCGTTGTGCGCGGCGCCCGACGGGATCATCGGGAAGCAGTTTTCGGTCTGGTCGACCCAGATGTCGGCGATCACGGGCCTGTCGACCTCGATCATCTCGGCGATCACATCGTCGACCTCGTCCGGCTTCGTCGCCCGAAGACCGACCCACTGGCAGGCCTCCGCCAGCTTGACCATGTCCGGAAGCGCGTCCGTATAGCTCTCCGAATAGCGCCCGCCGTGCAGCAGTTCCTGCCACTGGCGGACCATGCCCATGTACTGGTTGTTGGTGATGAACACCTTCACGGGCGCGCGGTACTGCACCGCGGTCGACATCTCCTGCATGTTCATCAGGAACGATGCCTCGCCCGAAATGTCGACGACGAGCGAGTCGGGGTGCGCGATCTGAACGCCGATCGCCGCCGGCAAGCCGTACCCCATCGTTCCCAATCCGCCGGACGTCATCCAGCGGTTCGGCTCGTCGAACTTGTAGAACTGCGCCGCCCACATCTGGTGCTGGCCGACCTCGGTCGTGATGTAGCAGTCGCGATCCTTGGTCATTTCGTAGAGACGCTCGATCGCGTATTGCGGTTTGATAATCGAGCCGGCCTGGTTGTACTTCAGGCAGTCCCGCGCACGCCATTCGTCGATCTGCTTCCACCAGGCCTTGATCGCTTTCGCGTCGGTCTTGAGTTTCCTGCTCTTCCAGGCCCGGAGGATCTGATCGAGAACGTTGCCTACATCGCCCACGATCGGCAGGTCGACGGCGACGTTCTTGTTGATCGACGACGGATCGATGTCGATATGGATCTTCTTCGAATGCGGCGCGAAATCGGCGAGGCGGCCGGTTACCCGGTCGTCGAAGCGTGCGCCGACGGCGACGATCACGTCGGCGTCGTGCATCGCGAGGTTCGCTTCGTACGTACCGTGCATGCCGAGCATGCCGAGGAACTGGTCGTCGGTTCCGGGATAGGCGCCGAGGCCCATCAGGGTCAGGGTGATCGGCGCACCGGTCAGTTTGACCAGTCGTTCGAGCTGCCTGGACGCCTTGGGCCCGGAATTGATGACCCCGCCGCCGCAATAGAACAGGGGCTTCTTCGCCGATGCGATCATGTCGACAGCGCGGTCGATCTCGGACTTCACGGCCTTCAGGCGCGGACGGTAGGTTTTGTGCGCCGCCGTCTGGGCCGGCGCCTCGTACACGCCCTCGCCCATCAGGATGTCCTTGGGCAGGTCGATCACGACCGGGCCGGGCCTGCCGCTGCGTGCGACGTAGAACGCCTCATGCATGATGCGCGACAGGTCCTTCATGTCCTTGACCAGATAGTTGTGCTTGGTGCACGGCCGCGTGATGCCGGTGGTGTCGGCCTCCTGGAAGGCGTCGTTGCCGATCAGGTGCGTCGGTACCTGGCCGGTCAGGCAAACGATGGGGATCGAATCCATCAGCGCGTCGGTCAGGCCGGTGACCGCATTCGTCGCGCCGGGCCCGGAGGTGACGAGAACGACGCCGACCTTGCCCGTCGAACGCGCGTAACCTTCGGCCATGTGGACCGCACCGCCCTCCTGGCGGACCAGTACGTGGCGCAGTTCGTTCTGCTGGAAGATCGCATCGTAGATCGGCAGCACGGCGCCGCCGGGATAACCGAATATCGTATCCACCCCCTCGTTGATCAACGCGCGGAGGATGATTTCGGATCCCGTCTGCTTTTTCTCGGCCATCGTCTCTTTCCCGTTCGTCTACCTTCGTCGTCCCGCGGGGCGCTTCGGAGGCGCCGGTACATGCGGCGGCGCGAAAACACGCAAAACCGGCCTGAAGGCCGGTTTTGAAGCAATCCCCTGTGGGATATCGCACTGCACAACGGCAGTGCGGCGGGCAACCTATCGGCCCGTCAGGTCGAGGTCAACAAAAAAGTGCTAATTTTCGAAAAGATTATATCCTCATCTATTTCTGAAAATTTCTCCAAAACCGCTAAATCGGTAATAATCTGATGCCGAAGCCATGTGAGCTGCCGTTTGGCATAGCGCCGCGTGTCGCGCCGACCCAGTTCCGTCATTTCTTCCCGGGCGATTTCCCCGGCAAGATGCCGACGAACGGGATCGACGCCGACCGCTTTCCACAACGGGCTGTCGGCCGGCGCATTTGCCGAGAAACGGCGCAGCTCGTCCTCGGCCCCCGCATCCAGCATTTCGGCGAAACGGCGGTTGCAGGCGTCGTAGAGCGTCTCCCGGGGCGGCAGCAGCGTGATCGTGAAGAACCGCAGCTCGGCCGGTTTCTCCGCTTCCGCGCCTCGCTGCCAGGCGGTCTGTCCTCGTCCAGTATGGACGAGGATCTCCAGCGCGCGGACGATACGCTGGCTGTCGCTCGGCAACAGGCGTTCCGCCGTTTCGGGATCGTCGCGGAGGAGTTCGGCATGCAGCGCCGGCGCGCCCTCCGACGCGAGCCGCGCATTCAGGCGCGCGCGGACTTCGGCGGGAACCGCCGGCATGCGATGGAGCCCCGAAATCAGCGCCCGCAGATACAACCCCGTGCCGCCGACGACGATCGGAACGCGCCCCGCGTCCGAAGCCGCCCCGATTTCGGCGACGGCGAGATCGCGCCACCGTCCCGCGGAGCATTTGTCGTCCGCCTCGAGGAGGCCATAGAGCCTGTGGGGCGCTCGGGAAAGCGTCTCCGGACCGGGTTGCGCCGTCAGGATCGGCAGGTCGCGATAGACCTGCATTGAATCCGCGTTAATGACGGTCCCGCCGAATTTTTCGGCGATCGCCAGCGAGAGCGCCGATTTGCCGCCGGCCGTCGGCCCGCCGACGACGACGACCGGACGTTCGCTCAACCTTTGTCGATGTTGAAGGCGACGAACCGCGGCGGCCCGCCCACCTCGATCAACACGAGAATGGTCTTGAGTCCCGCCTTGCGCGCGTCCTCGATCTTCTTCCGCACCTGTTCGGGCGACGCGACGGTCTCCTGGTCCGGACCGATCTTCCGGACGACGGCGCCCGCCGGAATCTGCTTCTCGGCGGCGGGTCCCGCCGGCGCGACCTCGGTGACGATGACGCCGTCGGCATCGTCCTCGAGCTTGAACTTCTCGCGCAGCTCCGGCGTGATCTGCGACAGCGTGATTCCGAGAGCCTCGATCGTCACGGTGGCGGGCTGCGGACGCCTGTCGTCGGGCGTGGCCGCCGCAAGCTTCTGATCGTCTTCGGGAAATTCTCCGAGGCGCACCTTGAGCTTCACGCGCTTGCCGCCGCGCCAGACCACGACATCGACATCCTTGCCGAACGGGGTCTCCGCGACGATGCGGGGCAGACGGCGCATTTCCTCGACCGACTTGCCGTCGAAGGTCAGGATCACGTCGCCGACCTTGATCTTGTGCTTTTCGGCGGGACCGTCCTTGGTGACGGAAGCGACCAGCGCACCCGTCGCGTCCTTGAGACCCAGGCTCTGGGCGATCTCTTCGGTCACGGTCTGAATTCGGACGCCCAGCCAGCCGCGACGCGCCTTTCCGAACTCGCGAAGCTGATCGACGATCGGGCGCGCAAGATTGGACGGAATCGCGAAACCGATACCGACGCTGCCGCCCGACGGCGAGAAAATCGCCGTGTTTATGCCGATGACCTGGCCGTCGAGGTTGAACATCGGGCCGCCGGAATTGCCGCGATTGATCGATGCGTCCGTCTGGATGTAGTCGTCGTACGGGCCGGAGCGGATGTCGCGCTGCCGCGCCGACACGATGCCCGCCGTCACGGTGCCGCCGAGGCCGAACGGGTTGCCGATGGCGACGACCCAGTCGCCGACGCGGGTCTTGGAGGAATTTCCGAACGGAACCGCCGAAAGCGGTTTCTCCGGCTCGACCTTGAGCAACGCAAGGTCGGTCTTCGGGTCGCGGCCGACCAGCGTCGCTTTCAGCTTGGTGTCGTCATGCAACGTGACCGTGATCTCGTCCGCTTCGGCAATGACGTGGTTGTTGGTGACCACGTACCCCTTGGGATCGATGACGAATCCGGAACCGAGCGAGGTGGCGCGGCGCTGGGGCGCTTCGCGCTGCTGTCGGTCGAAAAACTCCTTGAAGAAATCCTCGAACGGCGAGCCGGGCGGGAAACGCGGCACCTGCGGACCGTCCTCGCCCTTCTTCTTGACCGTCTGCGTGGTCGAAATATTGACGACGGCAGGCAGCAGGCGTTCGGCCAGGTCCGCAAAGCTGTCGGGCGCGCCGCGGGCAGCTCCGTTCTGCGTCGGAAACGCGAAAATCGCGACCGTCAGCGCGAAAATGATCAAACGTTGGGGGGACCGAAACGGGATCAAGACCTGTCTCCTGTTACCGAATTTTCTGTATACGGAACTCTCTGTTGTCCGCAGATCCTCTGTTGCCCGCGCACCGTCATCGGGATGCGTTCGGCCGCAATGGCTGCGGCAGGTATAGACGCCAATATTGTGTCGAAAGACATCACGTTGTATACGCGATCGTCCTGTCGGTCGGTTTACCGTTGCATACAAATTTTCGTTACGACCGCTTCAGCAGCCAGATAATGCCGACTCCCGCGGTCGCCGCGAGCAGCCCGGCGCTGCGCAGCGATCCGGCAGGTATCCGTTCGAGCTGAAGCGCCATCCGCTTCATGCCCGCCGGGAACAGCGCGTACAGGCCGCCCTCGATCACGAGGATCAGCCCGATCGCGATGATCAGCTCGTCCGCCAAAGTGCGGTCCGTCGGGTCAGTTGCCTGACGGCGCCGTCGTAGGTGCCGGTTTCAGGCCGCCGGGCAGATCGCCGAAGTAGCGGAAGAACTCGCTGTCGGGCGACAGGACCATCGTGGTGCCGTCTCCGAGCGCGTCGCCATAGGCTTCCATGGACCGGTAGAACGCGAAAAACTCCGGATCGCGCCCGAAGGCATTGTTCAGGATCCGGGTCTTCTCGCCTTCCCCCTCGCCTCGCAGAATCTGCGCCTGACGTTGCGCCTCGGCGAGGATGACGGTGCGTTCGCGGTCCGCCTCGGCCTGGATGCGCGCCTTGATCTCGGCGCCCTCGGCCCGAAGCTTCGCCGCCTGCGCGACGCGCTGCGAGCGCATCCGGTTGAAGACCGATTCGCTGGTCGCCGGCGGCAGGTCGGTGCGTCCGATACGGACGTCCACCACGACGATGCCGAAATCCGTCGCCTGTTCCTTCAACGCGTCGGTGATACGCGACATGACGTCGTCACGCTTGTTGGAAAGCATGTCGCCGAGCAGCACGCGGCCAACCTCGGCACGAACCGCCGAGTTGAGGCGGCGCCCGAAGATGTCGATGAAGTTCGTCTCGGTATCGGCGCGCAGCTTGAATTTCAGCGGCGAGACGATCTGGTAGCGGACGAACGCATCGACGTTGATGCGCTTCTGGTCGGCCAGGATGACCTCCTGCGCCGGCGGATCGAGCGACAAGACGCGCTTGTCGTAGTAGGTGGCCGTCCGCCACGGCAGTTTGAAGTGCAGTCCGGGATCCCGTTCCTCGCTCCGCGGCTGACCGAATTCGAGGATCAGCGCCTGCTGCGTCTGGTGAACCGTGTAGGTGCTGGAGAACAGCACGAGACCGACGATGACGACGAAGATGCCGGCTATCAGTAGACGAAGATTTGTCATTACTGCGCTCCCGTCTGTCCGGATTGCGGATTCTGGCGTTTTCTCAACTCGGGCAGCGGCAGGTACGGCACGACGCCTCCGGCTCCCGACTGTCCCTTGTCGATGATAATCTTGTCGGACTTCTTGAGAACGTCCTGCATCCGCTCCAGATAGAGGCGCTGGCGCGTGACGTCCTTCCCGGTCGCGTAGGCCTCGTAGACCGAGATGAAGCGCTTCGCCTCACCGTCGGCCTCGCGAATGAGCTGCTCGCGATAGGCCGCCGCCTGCTCCTGCATGCGCGACGCTTCACCCTTGGCCTTCGGCACGATGTCGTTGCGGTAGGCCTCGGCCTCGTTCTGCTGGCGCTCCTTGTCCTGGCGCGCCCGCTGGACGTCGTTGAAGGCGTCGATGACTTCGTTCGGCGGGTCCACCTTCTGCATCTTGACGTCGGCGATGAACACGCCGGCCTTGTAGTCGTCCATGATGCGCTGAAGGACATCGCGGGTCCGCGTTTCGACCTCGGTTCGCTTGGTCGCCAGCGCTTCCTCGAGCGGCGTCTGTCCGACGATTTCGCGGATCGAGCTCTCGGACGCGAGCTTGATGGTGCTCTCCGGATCGCGAATGTTGAACAGGAAATCGCGCGCGTTGCTGATGCGCCACTGCACGACATAATCGATGTCGATGATGTTCTGGTCGCCGGTCAGCATCAGGCTCTCTTCGCGCACGTCGCGAACGTTGTCGACACGGCCGCGGGTACCCACCGCACGGAATCCGACGTTGATCTGGTTGGTCTTCTCGACATTTGGCTTGGAGACGCTGCCGATCGGCCACGGGAACCAGAAGTTAAGGCCCGACTGCGTCGTGTTCACGTACTGGCCGAACATCAGCTCGATGCCGCGTTCGCCCGGCTGAACCCGGTACAGACCGCTGAGCAGCCACAGGAAGACGCCGATCACGACGATCGCGACGATCCCGCGGCCGCCGCCGAATCCGCCGCCCGGCACGAAGCGCTTGAAGCGGTCCTGGCCCTTGCGGATCAGCTCCTCGAAGTCGGGCGGGCCCGACGCACCGCCACCGCCGCCACCGCCGCCGCGACCGCCCCAGGGACCGCCGCCGCCGCCGTTTCCGCCGCCTCGGCCGCCCCACGGTCCCTGACCGCCGCCGCCGCCACTACCGCCGCCCCAGGGGCCGCCTCCGCCCCCGCCTTGCTGTTTCCATGGCATGCCGAAAATCCAATCCGTCTCTGTTTTTGTCTACGCCGTGTCCGTGTCGCTATCGGGGCGCCTCGTCGGCCTGCTGCGAGCTTCCATGTGCCTGATTTCGGTCGGTTTTCCGCCCGGCGGGCCGCGCGCCTTATATGATAGCTTGACCCCGCACGCAATGCGGGGCACTCCCTTCTGTCTAGCGATATTGTGACGCGACAGGAGAAGTCAAGGATGGCGCAGCCGAACGAGCGCGATATTGAACAGGCGCTGAGCGGCGTCGAGCTGCCGGAATCGGGGACGAACGTTGTCGGCGCCGGGCTGATCGACGGGCTCGTCGTCAAGGACGGACACGTCCAGTTCGCCCTCGTCATCGACCCCGCACAGGCCGAAAAGATGGAGCCGGTCCGCCGCGCGGCGGAGCAGGCGGTCAAGGGACTCCCGGGCGTCCTCTCGGTGACCGCGGTCATGACGGCTCATCGGCCGCAGCAGTCGCCCCAGCCGTCGCCCCAGAAACCCCAACCGAAGCCTCAACAGCAGCCGGCCCGCGAACTTCTGCCACAGGTCGGCGCCATCGTGGCAGTCGCCTCGGGCAAGGGCGGCGTGGGCAAGTCGACGACGGCCGCCAATCTCGCGCTGTCGTTCCGCGCCATGGGATTGCGCACCGGCATGCTCGACGCGGACATCTACGGCCCGTCCCTGCCGACCCTGATGGGGATCAAGGACCGCCCGAGCTCGCCCGACGGCAAGACGATCATTCCGATGGAAGCGTTCGGCGTCACCTGCATGTCCATCGGCTTTCTCGTTCCGCCGGATACGGCGATGATCTGGCGCGGCCCGATGGTGATGGGAGCGCTCGAACAGATGATGGGCGATGTCCAATGGGGACCTCAGGATATCCTCGTGGTCGACATGCCGCCGGGCACCGGCGACGCACAGCTCACGATGGCGCAACGCGTGCCGCTCGCGGGTGCGGTGATCGTCTCCACGCCGCAGGACCTCGCATTGCTGGACGCGCGCAAGGGTCTCAACATGTTCCGCAAGGTCGAGGTACCGGTCCTCGGCATCGTCGAGAACATGAGCTACTTCCTGTGCCCGCACTGCGGCGAACGATCGGACATCTTCACCCACGGCGGCGCGCAGAAGGCGGCGATGGAGATGGGCGTCGATTTCCTCGGCGAAATCCCGCTCGACATGGCGATCCGCGAGGGCGCGGACTCGGGCATGCCGATCGTCGCCTCCGATCCCGAGGGCGCGCACGCACGGGCATACCGGGCGATCGCCGAAAAGATCTGGGCGAAGGTGGGCGTCGACCGGCCCGCCGCACCCGATATCGTTTTCGAATAACATCGCCCCGAAAAAGAACGCTATCGAATAGAGGAATTCGCATGAGTGCCGGAGACATCCCCTTTCGCAAGGAAATGGCTTTCGAATACGGCGCGCCGGCGGACGTCGTTCCCGGAGTCCGCCGCGTTGTCGCCGAAAATCCGAGCGCGTTCACCCATGTCGGCACCAACACCTATATCGTCGGTCGCGGCGAGGTCGCGGTCATCGACCCCGGCCCGCTGGTCGAACAGCACATCGATAACCTGAAGACGGCGCTCGACGGCGAGACCGTCACCCACATCGTCGTCACCCATACCCACATGGACCATTCCCCCGCGTCGGACTGGCTGAAGGAAGTCACGGGCGCCCCCATCGTCGGCGCACATCCCCGGCCGCTCGACGGCGGCAAGACGGTAGAGGCGGCGCAGGAGGATTTCGCGCCCGACATCCTGCTGAGCGACGGCGACGAGATCGCGGGCCCAGGCTGGACGCTCGAGGCGGTTCATACGCCGGGACATATGTCGAACCATCACTGCTTCACGCTGAAGGAGGAGAACGTCCTGTTCTCGGGCGACCACGTGATGGGCTGGAACACGACCATCGTCTCGCCGCCGGACGGCAACATGGGCGAGTATTTCGCCAGCCTGCGCACCTGCCTCGGTCGCGACGAGGCAATGTACCTTCCGGGACACGGGCCGGAGATTCCCAACCCGCGCCCGTTCGTTCGCGCCTATCTCAACCACCGGATCATGCGCGAAACGCAGATCTCGAAATGCCTGTCGGACGGCGTGACGACGATCCCGGACATGGTCAGACGGATGTACGTGCACCTTCCCGACGCGATGCACCGGGCGGCAGCCCGCTCCGTTCTCGCCCACATGGAGCACATGGTGGAAACCGGCCGCGCCGGGTGCGACGGACCGGTCACCGTCGACGCAACCTTCGCGCCGCCGGCCTAGGCCGGCGCACGAGGCCGCCGCCGCAGGGTGTCACCGAACCGAAACATCGCCCCCGCATGTCCGTTGCCTGCAACCGACTTCAGACGTCACGGACCGACCGGTGATTGAGCCGCACAAGATCGATATTCATTCGCTATATCGCGAATACGAAACGTCGCCTGAGGGGTTGAGCGACGCCGAAGCGGCCCGCCGGCTGGAACGATATGGCGCGAACGAACTTAGCGTCCGCCAGGATGCCCCCGAGTTCGTCAAGTTCCTCAGACAGTTCAAGAACTTCTTCGCACTGCTGCTGATGGCGGGCGGCGCGCTCGCGATGGCCGCGGAACGTCTCGATCCCGACCAGGGCAACCTCTACATCGCCATCGCGCTTCTCGGGGTCGTCCTGCTCAACGCTGCGTTCACCTACATCCAGCAACACCAGAGCGAACGGATCATGGAGAGCTTCCGCCGGATGTTGCCCTCCATGGTGACGATCGTGCGCGACGGACGGGCGATCCGGGCCGAAGCCGAAACGCTCGTTCCCGGCGACGTGATCCTGCTGCACGAAGGCGACCGGATCCCGGCCGACGGCCGACTGGTCGACGCAAGCGATCTCGAAGTCGACTGCGCGAGCCTGACCGGCGAAAGCCAGGCGCAACGGCTCGATCCGTCGCACGTCGCCGAGCAGGTGCTGGAAAGCCGGAACATGGTCTTTTCGGGCACCCTCGTTCAGGGCGGCGAAGGCCGGGCGGTCGTCTGCAACACCGGTATGTCGACGCAGATCGGCAGAATCGTCGCACTGACCAAGGCGACGCGGGAGACCGAAACGCCGATCCACCGCGAGCTCGCCTATTTCATCAAGGTCATCAGCTCGATCGCCGTGTTCCTCGGCGTTCTCTTCTTCGCCGTCAGCGTCGCGATCGGCAACGGGTGGATCTCCAGCCTAATCTTCGCCATCGGTATCATCGTCGCCAACGTGCCGGAAGGCCTTCTGCCGACGGTCACCCTTTCCCTGACGATGGCCAGCAAACGCATGGCCGGCAAGAAGGCGCTGATCAAGAACCTGGAGAGCGTCGAGACGCTCGGCAGCACGACCGTCATCTGCACCGACAAGACCGGCACGCTCACCCAGAACAGGCTCGGGGTCAATTCCGTGGTGCTTGGCGGCCGCCTTTACACGGCCGCCGACAAGGCTGTCCTGGACGACCCGATCGGCGTGCGCGCCCTCGAGTGCATGGCATTATGCAATGCCGCCGAACTGACGGAGGACGGGTTCTCGGGCGACGCGACGGACGGCGCGCTGCTGCAGTACGTCGACGCGCTGACCGATCTCGGTGCGCTTCGGCGCGCGCGGAAAATTGCGGAACAACCCTTCCACTACGCGACGCGCAGGATGATAGAGACGCGGCGCATGGTCGGCGACGATGCGCCCAACGCCTATGCCAAGGGCGCGCCGGAGGCGATCCTGTCGATGTGCGACCGCATCATGGTCGACGGCACGATCGAACGCCTGTCGACGGACAGGCGCGACGGGGTCATCGACGCCTACCGCAATCTGGCGGCCGAGGGCCAGCGCGGCCTGGCCTATGCCTGGCGTCCCGTCGACGAAGCCGACCCGCTGCCGGAGGACGGCTTCATCTTTATCGGCCTCACCGGCATGATCGACCCTCCGCGCCCGGAAGTTCCGGAGGCGATGGCGAAATGCCACGAAGCGGGCATAAAGGTCGTAATGATCACCGGCGATTACGGCCTCACGGCGGCGACCATCGCCCGCCAGATCGGGCTGGTAACCGGCGAGGCAACCGTCGTACAGGGCGACGAACTTGCCGCGATGAGCGCCGAAGAGCTCGCCGAAACGCTTTCGAGAAGCGACGAGATCATCTTCGCGCGGATCGCGCCCGAGCAAAAGCTGCAGGTCGTGCAGGCGTTTCAGGCGCTGGGCGAAACCGTCACCGTCACCGGCGACGGCGTCAACGACGCGCCTGCCCTCAAGAATGCCGACATGGGCGTCGCAATGGGCATGATGGGCACCGACGTCGCCAAGGAGGCAAGCGACATGGTGCTGATGGACGACAATTTCGCGACCATCGTCAGCGCCGTCGAGGAAGGCCGCACGATCTTCGACAACATCAAGAAGTTCATCGCCTACATCCTGACCAGCAACATCCCGGAGATCCTGCCGTTTATCGCCTATGTGCTGCTGGACATCCCGCTGCCGCTGACGGTCGTCCTTATCCTCTGCATCGATCTCGGCACCGACATCCTGCCGGCGCTCGGCCTCGGTGCGGAAAAGCCGGAAACCGACGTCATGAAGCACAAGCCGCGGCCGCGCGGCGAGCGGCTGCTGTCGCGCAACCTGCTGCTCATGAGCTACGGGATCGTCGGCATGATTCAGGCGGCGGCAGGCTTTTTCAGCTATTTCGTCATCCTGTACGCCGGCGGCTGGCAGTGGGGAACGGACCTCGCCAACGACGATCCGCTTTACCGGTCCGCCGTGACGGGCTTCTTCGCCTCGATCATCGTCTGCCAGATCGCCGACGTGATCATTTGCCGGACGCGGCGTCAGAGCCTGATGACCGTCGGCTTCCTGTCGAACCGGCTCGTCCTGATCGGGATCGGAACGGAGCTTCTGCTGCTGGCGCTGATTTCCTACGTGCCGGCCTGCAACGTCTTCTTCGGAACGGCGCCGCTGGAAGCGTGGCAGCTCGCGCTCAGCCTGCCGTTCGCCGCGACGATCCTGATCGGCGACGAAATCCGCCGCTTCTTCGTGCGGCGCGAGAACCCGTTCGTGCTGAAATGGCTGACGTGGTGAGGCGGCAGGCCGCCGGGACCGTCAGGGATGGATTTCGATGGTCGTCCCGTCGCGGACCAGCGCCCAGATCTCGTCGATCTCCCGATTGGTGACCGCGATGCAGCCCTGCGTCCAGTCGAGGCGCGGATGGTCGAGCTGCTTGGCGGTCCAGTCGAGGGGCAGGCCGTGGATCATGATCTGGCCGCCCGGATGGTCGCCGCGCGCCTCGGCACGCGCCTTGTCGCGGGCGTTCGGATAGGAAATGTGGAGCGCGCGATAGAAGCTCGACTGGCCGGCATCGAGCCGGTAGTCGATCGTATAGGTGCCCTCGGGCGTCTTCGAGTCGCCCTTGCGCTGCTTGTGCCCCTGCGGATAGCGGCCGAGCGCGACGTCGTAGACGCGGATCACCCGGTCGTCGTGCATGAGGACCAGACGGCGCTCGCCCTTGAGCACGACGATGCGATCGGCCTTCCGGCCGTCCGTCAGCATGGCGTACTGATCGTCCTTCGCCTGCGCGGGCGCAAGCGAGACGCACAGAAAAGCCGCCAAAAGGGCCGCAACGGAAAAGCGCACAGTCAACCTCTTAAAGTCGCACGTGAAATCGTTGCCGCGCAGTTTTAGCCAAACTCGTTAACGTTTGGCAAACGGCAAATCCCTGAAACGGCCCGTCCGGGCGTCAGCGCAGCCGTTCCAGCGTCACGAAGGCGTGAGGATGATCGTCCTTCTCCGCGGCCGGCCGCTCCTCTCGGGCGATTTCGCGCCACTGCGCAGCGTCGACATCGGGAAAGTGCGTGTCGCCGCCTACCTCGGCCCGCACTTCGGTCAGGTAGAGCCGGTCGGCGCTGGCGAGCGCCGCCTCGTAGAGCGCCGCTCCGCCGATGACGAAGATCTCGTCGACGCCTGCCTCGGCCGCCCGACGCCGTGCGACCTCGAGCGCCCCGTCGATATCGGTCGCGACGTCGGCGCCCTCGGCGACGAATGCGGCGTTGCGCGTGACGACGATATTGGCGCGGCCGGGCAGCGGCTGCCCGATCGAGTCCCACGTCTTGCGGCCCATCACCACCGGCTTGCCCATGGTGATCTCCTTGAACCGGCGCAGGTCCGACGACAGCCGCCACGGCAGATCTCCGTCGCGGCCGATCGTGCCGTTCTCGGCGACGGCGGCGATGATCGAGACAATCAAGACGGAATCAGACGGCGACCGCCGCCGGGATGTGCGGATGGAACCGGTAGCCGTCGAGGGTGAAATCCTCGTAGGCGAGACCGAAAATGTCGGTCACGTCCGGATTCAGCGTCATCGTCGGCAGCGGATACGGCGTCCGCTGGAGCTGTTCGTCCGCCTGCTCGACATGATTGGCATAGAGATGCGCGTCGCCGAACGTGTGCACGAACTCGCCGGCCTCGAGGCCCGTCGCCTGCGCCATCATCATCGTCAGCAATGCATAGGACGCGATATTGAACGGCACGCCGAGGAAAATGTCGGCGCTGCGCTGGTAAAGCTGGCACGACAGTTTTCCATCCGCGACGTAGAACTGGAACAGGCAGTGGCACGGGGGCAGCGCCATGCCGGCGATCTCCGGCACGTTCCAGGCGCTGACGATCAGCCGGCGCGAATCCGGGTTGTTGCGGATCTGGTTCACGACGTCCGAAATCTGGTCCACCGTCGTCCCGTCGGCTGCCGCCCACGACCGCCACTGCGCGCCGTAGACCGGCCCGAGATCGCCGTTCTCGTCGGCCCATTCGTCCCAGATCGAGACCCCGTTCTCGTTCAGGTAGGCGACGTTGGTATCGCCCTTGAGAAACCACAGCAGCTCGTGGATGACCGACCTGGTGTGGATTTTCTTGGTCGTGACCAGCGGAAACCCGTCGGAGAGGTCGAACCGCATCTGGTAGCCGAACACGCTGTAGGTGCCGGTGCCGGTGCGGTCGTCCTTGAAGACGCCGGTATCGCGGACATGCCGCATGAGATCTAGATATTGCTGCATCGCTATCCCTGATTTCTCTTAGCCGTCGGCCTCATCCGGCCAAAAATCGCCGTTTTCCGCGATTTCTCCGACGCACGGGGTTCACTTTAATTTAAGGCCGAATCGCCCTATATATAAAGCGTCGGCTTGTCCGACTATGGCGATAAACGGCTTGTGCAATAAGCGCAGTGGACCCGGGGGCAGTACCCGGCGCCTCCACCAAATTCCGGATCCGCCGCCGCCCTCGTTATCGGGGCGTCCGGCGCACGGCATGGGGGCGAAATAGGATCGACACGCGTGTAAAGACCTGTCTTTCGCCCGGTATGGTATCCGCCGTTAGCGGGCCGCTTCTACAAGTGCCAATGATAACGATTTGGCCCTCGCTGCCTAATTAGTTAGGAAAGCGCGGTTCGGGGGGCGCCGGGCAACAGAAGCCC
>JAYQUR010000009.1:0-22912 GCA_038148075.1 Alphaproteobacteria bacterium
AACGAATACATCATGAAGCCGTTCGACAGCGATATCATCCAGTCGAAATTCGCCCAGACCGGCGCTATCTGATCGGGCTCTCCGTTCCGATGGATGTTCGACGTCACCACCTTATCGAAGAGGCGAAAGCCGAACTCGACGTGGCTTACGAAGAAGTAAAGCGCGTCGAGAACAAGCTTATTGCGCTCGAACGGGACTACGGCCTCAAGATCGCCGAGGCGGAACGCCGCAACGGAAAAGAAATGCCGGCGAAGATCGAGGCGCTTGTTTCCGCGCGCGACGCCGAAAAGATCAGCATCGACGTGTCGACCGCCTACATGATCGAAAAGGCCGCGCTCGAGCGGTTCTCGATCATCACGGCCGCCTTCTCCACCGTCTGCGTGCATGCAGATTCCGACGCAGCGGCGGATACGCTGGAAGCCATCGTCTTCCGGCCGGGCGAGCTCAAGGCGCTGGGCAAGAAGGTGAAGAACGCAGTGCGCGATTTCGCCGACGGGCTGCGCGCCTATACGACGATCGAAGCATCGGTCGAGAACGACCAGAAGGTCCGCAAGTCCTGGGCCGTCATCGAGGACTCGCTGCGCGGATTCGGCCGCGCAATCTGACGCCGGTCAAACCGGCGCCGTCAATTGCCTTCCGCGGTCTCCGGCGCCGCAGCCGGATTCCACTGGCCGCGGCGCATGCGCGAGACGGTATAAGCGCTGAACAGCCCGGCTTTGTTGAACGGCTCGCCCGATGCGAACCGGTCCGCGTCTTCGCGCGACGGGACGTTGATAACGAGGAGACTGCCCGTACGCGCATCGCTGTCGTCGGCCAACGTCGCGCCCCCGAGGACGAGGATGTCCTCGTTGTCGGCCAGATAGGCGAAATGCGCCTCTCGGTTCTCTGCGCGGATCCGGTCCGCATCCGGCCCGTCGACACCGTAGATCATGTAAAGCATGGAACTTCCCGGAAATCGTTTCGTCGCCGTCAGGCATAAATGCTCGACCGTCGCCGGTAAAGCTTGCGCTTCGGCTTTCGGGGTTGCACGCTATGCCGGGTGAGGGAAACCTCCAATAAAACCAATCGGGGAAAGTGCGATGAAACACGCCGCCAGGTTCGTCCATCACGACGGGATGACCGTCTTTACCGACATCCTCTCGCCCGATGACGCCAACGAGGCGCGTCCGCTGATGGTCGCCGTGCACGGCGGCGGGCACTCGGGGGCATGCTATCTTCTGACCGCCGACAACCGGCCTGGCTGGGCCTGCCGGTTCGCCGGCGCGGGGTACGACGTCTGGCTGCCCGACTGGCCGGGTTGCGGGCGCAGCGGCGACGTCCCGTTCGAAAACCTGACCGGCGAACGCGTCGCTCAGGCGCTTGCCGCCGTGATCGACGAGGCCGCCGCCGCCGCACCCGACGGGAAAATCGTCCTCATGGGCCACTCGATGGGCGGCGCGTTGTGCTGGCGGCTGGTCGAACTGTGCCGCGACAGGATCGAGAAGGTCGTCGCAGTGGCGCCGGGCCCGCCCGGCAATATCCAGCCCGAAGCCGACGTTGTCGAAGAGACGGACGACGAGATCGTCGTCCGGAGTTTCGGCATGACCCGGCGTCTCGCCCGCGATCGGGCCTACGCCGGCGGTATGGAATTCGTGACTCACAAGCTGATCGGTAAGTCCGCGCGCTTCCCGGACGGCTGCCTCGAGATGTACGCCGGCCACGTCGCGGGCGTGCCGCCGCGCCTGCTGATCGAACGGCAGAACGTCGCCGGCAGCCAGATCAAGATCGCCGACCTTTCTGTTTTCGAGGGGCTCCCGATCATGGTGTTTACCGGTTCGCACGACACCGATCACCCGAAAGACGTCGATGAAGCCGTCGTCGACTGGCTGCGCGCCGCCGGTGCCGATGTCGATTTCTGGTGGTTGCCCGACCGCGGCGTCGACGGCAACGGCCATATGCTGATGATGGAGGAAAATTCCGACGACCTGGCCGATATGATCGTCGACTGGATCGCGGCCTGAACGACCGCTGCCGTTTTTCCGCCACGATCCGCGAGTAGGGTGTTGAACCGTCATGCAAATACGTTACACCGACTGACATGTCGCTGAGTCTTCGCCAGAGCCGCACCTTGGAACGCCGCCGCCGGCGGCTGCGTTTCCTGAAGTGGATCGTGGTCGTCGGGCTGCTCGCCGGACTGGGCGTGGCGGCCTACGAGACGGGATCGGTTCTTGCCCAGCGCGAGGTCGCACGGCTCTCGGACGAGGTCGCGTCCCTCCAGCGGCAGGTCGAGGTGCTGCGCAAGCAGAACGCTCATCTCGCCACCGATGCGGGCGCGGCGCGGCTGCGCGAACGCGATCTCCGGCTGCGTTACGAGGCCGACGTGCCGGACGGCGCCGCGAAGACGCTTCTCGACCGCATCCGGGCCCGTCTCGCCGACGGTGTCAGCCCCGACCGTCTCGAGTTCATGATCTCGTCCGCCACCCAGACGCCCGCCTGCGACGGCCGGCCGGTCACCAAGCGGTTCATCGTGCGCACGCCGCTGTCGCGTGGCGCGAACGACGCCGTCGGGTTCGCCGACCGGACGATCTCCGTCAGCGCGACGGGCGCGCCGGCAACGGACGAGGGCGGCGCACCGGAGGCGTGGTTCGACCCGGGGAGGCCGGTGGTTTTGAGTTTCGTCGGGCTGGGAGGAAAGACGGTGACAGTCGACGGCCTGCTGCCGCTTCACAAGTCGCTGTTGCATAACGGCAGCGAATACCGCTTCACCGCCGCCATCGGCGAACGCCGCGGCTTCGTCGACGTCACGGCCGACCGCTGCGATGTCCCCAAGGGGAATTGAGGGCCGAAGGCCCTGTGCCTGAAAGAAAAATGGCGCACCCGGCGAGATTCGAACTCACGACCTCTGGCTTCGGAGGCCAGCGCTCTATCCAGCTGAGCTACGGGTGCAACCGGCGCGGAACATAGCGCCTGCGGGCCCGGGCGGCAATCTCAATCGGCGCGACCCGTTATTGCGTCGCTTCGGCCTGACGCAGCGCCTCGAACGCTTCGCGGTCCGCTCCCGACGGCAGCGGTCCCGCCCGATCGGCGATCCAGGCGGCGATGTCGCGCAGCACGATCTCGGCGTTCAGGTCCCGAAGCAACAGGTGCCAGCCCGTCCGGTAGACGGCAGGCCGGTGGCCAGCGTTCCGGGGCAGGCGCCGGATCAGGTCGCGTGTCGGTGTGGCCGGGATCAGCTCGTCGCGAGTGCCGTATAGAACGAGGGAGGGAAGGGGCACGCGCGGCGTCGCGTCGATGGCGGCGTCCATCGCGTCGACCAGGCCGTGGATCGCGTCGATCCGGGTCTGGCGGATGTAGAGCGGGTCGCGGCCGAGGGCGCGCAGCATCTCGATATTGTCCGAGGCCTGTATCCTGAGCCCCTGGCCGGTCAGCGGAAACCAAGGGATGGTGCGGGCGAGCAGCCACAATGCGGCGCGGGGCACCAGCCCCAGATAGGGACGGCCGCGCAGCGCCGGCGCGAGAAGGACGAGTCCGTCTGCTGCCAGCCCGCGGTCGGCGGCCGCGATCATCGCGATCGCCGCGCCCATGCTTTCGCCGAGAACGATGAGCGGAACGCCGGGGTGGCGCTCCCGCAACAGCCGCGCGGCGGCGACGGCATCGTCGGCCATTGTCTCGTGCCCCGCCCACAGTCCGCGATTGGGTGCGGCGCCGAAGCCGCGCTGATCGTAGGCATAGGTCGCGATGGCGCGTTTCTCCGCCCACCACGGTGCGGGTATCTCGAACGCCCGCGAATAGTCGTTAAAGCCGTGCAACGCGAGGACGACGGCGTCGGCCGGCGCGTCAGGCCGCCAGACGCGGAGCGGCAGCCGCGCTCCGTCCGCGGCAACGAACGCATCGCCTTCGAGATTCGGTTCGACAACCTGCGGTCCAGCCGGTTCCAACCGCGGTGCGCAGGCGGCGGCCAGCGCGCACAGTACCCAGAGAAGGACGAGGCGGCGTATCACGAGAGCGGCGGCGTCCGGCGTATCGCGTCGGCCTGCGGATCGGTCGGGTGGTGGGCGGGAGAATCGTCCGCCCTCGACGTAAGCGCGACGAAGATCTCCTCGAGGTCGGTGTCGCGCGTCGACATGTCGACGATGTCGTAGCCAGCCGTCTTGATCGTATCCAGCAGCGCGCCGATCTGGCGCTGGCTTGGCGGGAAGCGAAGCAGGATCGTGCGGGCGTCCCGGAGTTCGGCATCGACGCCCGGTCCGGCAAGACCCGGCGGGACCGTGTCGATGTCGCGGTCGACGACGATGAGCGCCTCCTTGCGGTCGAGCCGCGACAGCAGCGCAGACGTGGTGTCCTCGGCCACGATTTCGCCGTGATTGATGATCGCGATCCGGTCGCACATCGCCTGTGCCTCCTCGAGGTAGTGCGTCGTCAGCAGGATCGTCGTGCCCGCGTCATTCAGCTCCTTCATGTAGTCCCACAGCGCCTGGCGCAGCTCGACGTCGACGCCCGCGGTCGGCTCGTCCAGCACGACGACCGGCGGCGAATGCATAAGCGCCTTGGCGACCAGCAGCCGCCGGCGCATGCCGCCCGAGAGATTCCGGGCATAGGTGTCGGCCTTGTCGTCCAGCGCGAGGGCGCGGAGAATCTCCATGGTGCGACGCTGCTTTTTCGGCACGCCGTAGAAGCCCGCCTGCATGTCCATCATCTCGCGCGGCGAAAAGAACGAATCGAGGTTCAGTTCCTGCGGGACGACGCCGATCGAGCAGCGCGCCTCGCGCATGTTCTCCTCGATGTCCCAGCCCTGGATCCAGGCGCGGCCCGACGTCTTGATCACCAGCCCGGCCAGGATGTTGATCAGCGTCGACTTGCCGGCGCCGTTGGGACCCAGAAGACCGAAGACCGAGCCCTGCGGGATTTCGAGGTCGACGGATTTCAGCGCTTCCTTGGGCGGCCCGTGGCTGCTCCGGTAGATCTTGCGCAGGCCCGCCGTGCGGACGGCGGGCGCATTTTCCCTGTTGTCTGTCATGTCGCTTTCGCTTGCCTGCGCACGCCGCTTGGACGGCATCGCCGCTTTGGGTATCATCCGCACCGAATTACGGCAACGGCTCTTGAGGGGCAGACAATCATGGCGCAGACGCCCGAACCGCCAGAAACCATCGAAGTGGAAACCCTCGACGTCGCGTGCGACGGCGGCGGCGGCGCCCTCGGCCACCCCAGGGTCTATCTGACGCTCGACGGCGGCAGGGTCGAATGCCCTTACTGCGACCGTCTCTTCGTGCTCAAGGCGGGCGCGAAGCCCGCCGCCGGGCATTGAGACGCGGCTCTTCGCCGGGGTACCGACGGACAAATTGAAAAGGGCCGGTCGCTGGACCGGCCCTGTCGGCACTCGAAATATGACGGTCGCCTTACTTCGGCGACAGCACCATGACCATCTGACGGCCTTCCATCTTCGGGAACTGCTCGATCTTGCCCAGTTCCTCGAGGTCGTCGCGTACGCGGTGCAGGACCGCGAGGCCGAGATCCTGGTGCGCCATTTCGCGGCCCCGGAAGCGCATGGTGACCTTCACCTTGTCGCCTTCGTCGAGGAATTTCCGCATCGAGCGCATCTTCACGTCGTAGTCGTGATCGTCGATGCCTGGACGCAGCTTGATTTCCTTGACGTCGATTGTCTTCTGTTTCTTACGGGCCTCGTTCTTCTTCTTCTGTTCTTCGTACTTGAACTTGCCGTAATCCATGATCTTGCAGACCGGCGGGTCCGCGTTTTCCGCGACGATCACCAGGTCGAGGCCGGCATTCGCGGCGCGGTCCAGGGCATCCTCGCGTGAGATGACGCCAACCTGTTCGCCGTCGGCGCCGATCAGGCGAATCTTGGGGAACGTTATGGCGTCGTTTACGGGCCGATCGTCTCTGGACGGCGGCTCCATCATCGGAAATCTTGCGATCGATTTTCTCCTTCGGTTGTTTCGGTCGGCTGCTTTCTGAGCCCGTTATCCCGTGAAATCGGCGGAAATCCGCGTCAGCCGGCGGGCGGGCGACCCTCCTCGGCAAGTCTAGCAACGGCCTCGTCCAGCGCAAGGAATTCTTGGTCCTTGCCGCCCAGGCGGCGGAGCGCGATCTTGCGGTCGTCCACTTCGCGCTGTCCGACGACCAGGATCGCCGGCACCTTGGCGAGGCTGTGTTCGCGAACCTTGTAGTTGATCTTTTCGTTGCGCACGTCGATCTCGGCGCGGATGCCGGCAGCATCCAGCGCATTGCGAACCTCGACGGCATAGGCGTCGGCGTCCGACGTGATCGTGGCGACGACAGCCTGGACCGGGGCCATCCACATCGGCATGCGCCCGGCATAGTTCTCGATAAGGATGCCGATGAAGCGCTCGAACGATCCAAGGATGGCGCGGTGCAGCATGACGGGACGATGTTTGGCGCCGTCTTCCGCGACATAGGCCGCGTCCAGCCGTTCGGGCAGCACGAAGTCGACCTGAAGCGTGCCGCATTGCCAGTCGCGCCCGATCGCGTCGCGCAGCACGAACTCGAGCTTGGGACCGTAGAACGCGCCCTCGCCCGGGTTCAGCGTGTAGTCGAGGCCGGCCGCCTGCACGGCTTCGGTCAGCGCGCGTTCGGCGCGATCCCACACCGCGTCCTCGCCGGCGCGAACTTCGGGACGGTCGGCGAACTTCACCATAACGTCGGTGAACCCGCAGTCGCGATAGACGCTGAGCAGCAGGTCGCAGAACGCCTCCGTCTCCGCCGTGATCTGGTCTTCGCGGCAGAAGATATGGGCGTCGTCCTGCGTGAAGGCACGCACCCGCATCAGCCCGTGCAGCGCGCCCGACGGCTCGTAGCGGTGGCACGAGCCGAACTCGGCCATGCGCAGCGGCAGGTCGCGGTAGCTCGTGATGCCCTGCTTGAAGATCTGGACGTGGCCCGGGCAGTTCATGGGCTTGAGCGCGAAGATCCGGTCGTCTTCGGTCTCGGCCGTGAACATGTGATCGCGGAACTTCTCCCAGTGGCCGGAAGCTTCCCACAGGCCGCGGTCGATCAGCTGCGGCGTCTTGACCTCGACATAGTCGGCTTCTTCCAGCCGCGCGCGGATGTAGCGCTCGAGCGTACGGTAGAGCGTCCAGCCCTTCGGGTGCCAGAACACGCTGCCCACCGCTTCCTCCTGGAAGTGGAACAGCCCCATCTCGCGGCCGAGCCGGCGGTGGTCGCGCTTCTCGGCCTCCTCCAGCATCGTCAGGTGGGCGCCGAGTTCCTTGTCGTCGCGCCACGCCGTGCCGTAGATGCGCTGGAGCATCTCGTTGTTGGAATCGCCGCGCCAGTATGCGCCCGCGAGCTTCAGCAGCTTGAATGCCGTGCCCACGTGGCCGGTCGACGGCAGGTGCGGGCCGCGGCACAAATCCATCCATTCGCCCTGGCGGTAGATCGAGATCGTCTCGTCCGCCGGGAGGTCGTGGATGAGCTGCGCCTTGTACTTTTCGCCGATATCCGTGAAATGGCGCGCCGCGTCGTCGCGGTCCCATTCCTCGCGCACGAAGGCCTCGTCGCGTTTGACGATCTCCTTCATCTTCGTTTCGATCTTTTCGAGATCTTCCGGCGTGAACGGCTCGTCGCGGGCGAAATCGTAATAGAAGCCGTGCTCGATGGCCGGGCCGATGGTCACCTGCGTGCCGGGATAGAGTTCCTGCACAGCCTCCGCCATGACGTGCGCGGCGTCGTGACGGATCAGTTCCAGCGCATCCTCGGACTTCCGCGTGACGATCTCGACGGCCGCGTCCGCATCGATGGTCCGCGCGAGATCGCGGACCTCGTCGCCGATCTTGACGGCGATGGCCGCCTTGGCGAGGCCTGGGCCGATGTCGGCGGCAAGCTCCGCGCCGGTGACGGGGCCGTCGAAGGACCGCACGCTGCCGTCGGGCAGCGTGATATTCACGCCGTTCGAGCTCATGATTTCTGTGCTGCGTCCACGGATTAACCTATAGAGCGGGGCGTTTAACGTAATCTTAACGCGTCGGCAACCGTGGAAACGTCCAGATCCGCGAGTTTCGGGCGTTGCAGGATGCCCACATCGGGTCCGCGCGGCGCGGTGAGGGCGGGGTCGGACTCCTCGGAGAACAGCGCCAGCGTCGGGCAGCCGCACAAGGCCGCGATGTGCATCGGGCCGGTATCGTTGCCGACGGCGCCGGCCGCGAGCCGCGCCAGCGCGGCGATTTCGCCGAGCGACGTCCTGCCTGCGAGCGAGCTTACGTCGGAGGCTCCGGCGATCTGAACGATCCGGTCGGCCAGGGCGACGTCGGTCTCGCCGCCGATTATGGTCGCGGGAATGCCCCTCTCCGACAGCCGTTCCGCGAGCGCCGCGTAGTGCGCCGCCGGCCATCGTTTTCCCGGCCGGTGCGGCGCCGCGCCCGGCACCAGCAGCACGAAGCGCGCCGGCAGATCGAACCGTGCGATATCGCCCTGCATCCAGGACAGATCGGGAAACGGCGTCTCCGGAATTCCGGCCATCGCGAGCTGTTCGGCCTGGCGTTCCAGCGTGTGCATCGAATCGCGTTTCGGGCTGTCGTGCGGATGCGAGCACCCGGGGGCGATTCCCGACCATTCGGGCCGCGTGCGCCGCGGGAAATGCCTGTAATAGCCGCTACTGCGCGGCGACGTCTGGAGGTCGTAGACGCGCTGGAATTCCGCCTTCGCCAGTTTGCGGGCAAGCCGCCATCTTCCCGGCAGATCGAGAGAGCGGGGTCGGCCGTCGGTCCAGACCGTGTCGAAATACCCGCTTTGCCTCGCGAGCCCGGCGAACGGCGGCGTGGTCAGCAGGACGATTTCGTCCGACGGGTGCGCCGCGCGGATGGCGGCGAAGGGGCCCGCGGCGAGGACGAAATCGCCCAGCGCTCCGAGCTTGATCACCAGTATCCGGCGCCTGCCGTCGCTCATGGCGGAGTCGTCAGTTCCGCGTAGACCTGAAGCGTGCGCTCGCACATCTGACTTTTCGTGTAGTTGTCGCGGATATGGGCGATTGCGCGCCGCGCGACGCTGTCCCGCTCCTCGCCCGACATCGACAGCGCGGCGCGCAGCGCGCGGGCGAGTTCGTCGGCATCTCCGGGCGGCACCAGCCAGCCGGTTTCGCCCGCGACGACCGTTTCGCGCGACCCGCCGTGAACGGTCGCGATGACGGGCCGCCCCATCGCCTGCGCCTCGGCGGCGACGCGCCCGAAGGCTTCCGGGTCGGTAGATGCCGAGACGACGACGTCGGCCAGCATGTACGCCGCCGGCATGTCACGGCACGCGCCGGTGAGATGAATGATGCCGCCGGCGCCGATCCGTCCGATCTGGTCCTCGAGTTCCTGGCGGTAGCCGGTGCGGCCCTGGTCGTCGCCGACCAGCAGGACGCGCACGTCCTGCCGGCCGAGGCGGCGTGCAGCCTCGATCAGGACGCTCTGCCCCTTCCAGCGCGTCAGGCGGCCCGGCAGCATGATCACCGGCGCGTCGTCCGGCAGGCGCCAGGCCTGGGCGAGCTGGATCATCCGTTCCGCCGACACCGCTTCGGGATCGAAGGAGCCGACGTCGATGCCGCGCGGGATCGTCCGGATACGGTTCGACGGCGTCGCGTAGTTGCGGCGGATGTGATCGGCGATGAACTCCGAAATCGCGATCACCCTGTCGCCTTTCGACATGATCGCGTTGTATGCCTTCTTGACCGGGTTGGCGAAGTTATAGGTGCCGTGGAACGTGGTGACGAACGGGATGCCGCATTGTCTGGCGGCGACGCTCGCGCTCCAGGCCGGGGCACGGCTCCGCGCATGAACGATCGAAACGTCGCGGCTTCGGACGATCTCGGCGAGTGCCGCGGCGTTTCGCCTGATGGTCAACGGGTTCTTGCTGTCGAGCGGCAGCGTGACGTGCTCGGCGCCTGCGCGTTCGATCTCGCGCACCATGGCGCCGCCCGAAGACGCGACGATCGCCCGCCATCCCGCCGCGGTCAGCGCCGCGGCGATATCCGCGGTCCCGCGCTCGACGCCGCCCGTCACCAGGCCGGGCAGCACCTGCAGGACCGCCGGCGCTTTCGCGTCGGGCGCCGGGACGCTATGACTCGATTGTGTTTCCGCTTCGGCGGGCATACCCATCGTTTCCGAAAGCTTGCTTGATCCGTACCCTGATGAACGACAGTCCCGAAAGACCCCCAGAGAGTCTAGCACGCGACAGCGGCGTCACAATCGCCTACCGGCGCCTCCACGGCAAGTCGCCCGGCGTGGTTTTCATGGGAGGGTTCAACTCCGACATGCAGGGAACCAAGGCCGTCGAGCTCGAACGTTACTGCCGGGCCGCCGGCCGAGCCTTCGTGCGGTTCGATTATCGCGGACACGGCGAATCGTCCGGCGACTTTGCGGACGGCACCATCGGCGACTGGGCGTCGGACGCGATCGCCGTGCTCGACGCCTGCACCGACGGGCCGCAGATCGTCGTCGGCTCCTCGATGGGCGGCTGGATGATGCTTCTCGCGGCGCTGGCGCGTCCCCAAAAGGTCGCCGCACTGGTCGGCATCGCCGCCGCGCCCGATTTCACCGAGGACCTGATGTGGGACCGCTTCGACGAGGATATCCGCGAGACGCTTCGCCGAGACGGCGTCTATTACGAGCCGAATGAATACGACGACAGCCCTTATACGATCACGCTCAAGCTTATCGAGGAGGGGCGCGGGCACCTGCTGCTGCGCAGGCCCATCGCGCTGCATTGCCCGGTTCGCCTGCTGCACGGCATGCGCGATACCGCGGTGCCGTGGATGACGTCGAGCCGGATCGCGGAGAAGCTACTGTCCGACGACGTGCGCATCTTCCTGATCAAGGACGGCGACCACCGGCTGTCGCGCGACCCGGATATCGCCCGGCTCAAGCTCACGATCGACGAACTGCTGGAAGAAATAGATCCGGCGTGATTTTTTTCGGTTCCGGCGCACTTCCTCTCCCGGCCACCCATCGCGACATCTACAAAAGCCCGATCACCGACCGGATGCCGATGCGGTAGTCCGGAAAGGCCAGCGTGACGCCGAGCCTTTCCTTGATGCGGTGGTTGCGGACGCGCCGGTTGTCGGCCCAGAAGCTCTGCGCCATCGGCGACAGCTCGGCGTCCTCGAACGGGATTTCCGGCGGCGGGGCGATGCCCAGCAGCTCGCAGACATAGAGCGTCACGTCGGCCGGTGCCGCCGGCTCGTCGTCGCAGACGTTGTAAATGCCGCCCGGTTCGGGCCGGGCGATCGAAGCGGCGAGGACGGTGGCTACGTCCTCGACGTGGATGCGCGAAAAAAGGTGGCCCGGCTTCGCGACGCGTTTTGCCTCGCCCCTGCGGACCTGGTCGGCGACGGACCGGCCCGGTCCGTATATTCCCGCGAGGCGGAATACCTGAACCGGAATGCCGGTTTCCGCCCCCCAGTCCAGCCATGATTTCTCGGCGGCCACGCGGCGTTCCGAGCGCGGGCTCGACGGCCGCAGCGCCGACGTCTCGTCGACCCAGTCGCCGTCGCGGTTGCCGTAAACGCCGGTCGTCGAGAGGTAGCCGACCCAGTCCGGGCGGGCGGCGGCGATATCGGCCCTATGCCGCAAGAAGGCCGGGTCGCCGTCCTCGCCCGGCGGGATCGACAGCAGCACATGGGTCGCGTCGGCAAGCAGGGCCGGCCGGTCCATCGGCGCAGTTCCGTCGAAAACGGCGGCTTCGATGCCAAGCGCCGTCAGTGCGGCCTGCCGGGCCGGCGACCTGCAGGTGCCGGCGATCCGCCAGCCCGCCGAGGTGTCGAGGCGCCTCGCCAGCGCCATGGCGCTATAGCCGAGGCCGAAACAGAAGAGTTTGGGGGAGGAGGTCATTTCGGTGAACTCGGGCGGCGGCTGACGATTGCGGACTTGCCTTTAACGGAAACCGGGGCGACTTTAGGCGCTATGACGGTGCGACGACAAGCCGGGCGCTGCCTCGCCGCGACGATCGCGGCAGCGCTATCGCTGATTGCATCGCCCGCGGGCGCCCAGGCGCCGGTCGATCCGGGCGTCGGTTCGGAAGCCGTCCAGGCGCGGCTCTACAGCGAATGCATGGATCTCGCGCGCCGCGATGCCGCGGCGGCCGACGGGATGGCTGCGAACTGGCTCAAGAACGGCGGCGGCGACGGCGCGCGTCATTGCGCTGCGGTGGCGGCGCTGACCGGCGGCCGCTACGCCGAAGCAGGCCGGCAGTTCGAGACTCTCGCCCGCGAAACCAAGAGCGGGAAAAAGGGCCTCCGGGCCGAGCTCGACGCCCAGGCAAGCCAGGCGTGGCTGATTGCCGGCGAAACCCAGAAGGCGCTGGAGTCCATCAACCGTGCGATCGAGAAGGGCGGCGCGAACGCCGAACGGCTGATCGACCGCGCGATCATCTACGGCAGTCAGGAAAAGTTCTGGGAGGCGCTCGACGATCTCAGCGCTGTCATCGACCGCCAGCCCGGGCGCGCCGACGTGCTCGTACTGCGGGCGACGGCGTGGCGGCGGCTCGGCAATCTCGATCTGGCGGACGACGACATCGACCGTGCGGTCGCAATTGCGCCGGCCAACGCCGAGGCGCTGCTGGAGCAGGGGGTTATCCGCCAGCGGCGCGGCGCGTTCGACGCGGCACGGGGAAGCTGGGAACGGGTGATCGCGATCGCGCCGAAAAGTCCCGCTGCCGATACCGCACGGCGGCGAATCGAGCGGCTGGGGAATTAAGGGAAGGCGGGCGGCCCCGGGCTTTGCCTAGGCCGTCCGTTCCTCTTCGGCGTCCGCGAAGACCGGCTTTTCGTAGCGGTGGATCATTTCCTTCGGGATGATCTGCCAGAAACGCTTCAGTTCGGTTTCCCAGTGGTTGAGCATCTGCTCCGCGAAAACCGATTGCGTCTCGCGCTGGTGCTCCTCGACGGCCTTCTTGAGGACGCTCTCCCAATAGGGCGTCTGGATGCGCTGGTACATGACGGTGTCGTCGTTGACGTGGTCGACGAAGCTGTCGTCCGAATCGTAGACGTAGGCCATGCCGCCCGTCATGCCGGCACCGAAATTGTCGCCGACCGGGCCCAGGATCACCGCGATGCCGTTGGTCATGTATTCGCATCCGTTCGACCCGCAGCCTTCGACCACGACCTCGGCGCCCGAGTTGCGGACCGCGAAGCGCTCGCCCGCCTGGCCGGCGGCGAACAACTTTCCGCCCGTCGCGCCGTAGAGCACCGTGTTGCCGATGATCGTGTTCTCGTTCGACTTGCGCGGCGCAGCGGTCGGCGGGCGGATGACGATGGTGCCGCCCGACAGGCCCTTGCCGACATAGTCGTTCGCATCGCCAAACACCTCGAGCTTGAGCCCCTGGACCGCGAACGCGCCGAGCGACTGGCCGGCAGAGCCGCGCAGCCGCACGGTGATATGGCCCTGCTGCAGGCCGTGCATGCCGAACTTCCGCGTGATCAGCGACGAGATCTTGGTGCCGATCGCGCGCTGCGTGTTGCGGACGTTGTACTGGAGCTGCATCTTCTCGCCGCCTTCGAGCGCGGGACGCGCATCCTCGATCATCTGCGCGTCGAGCGTCTCGGGCACCTCGTTGCGGCCCTCGATGGTGCAGTAGTGCGCCCCTTCGCCCGGATCGGCCTGGACCAGCAGCGGATTCAGGTCGAGATCGTCGAGATGGGCGCTGCCGCGGCTGACCTGGCCGAGCAGTTCGGTGTGGCCGATGACCTCCTCCAGCGAGCGCGCGCCGAGAGAGGCGAGAATCTCGCGCACTTCCTCGGCGATGAAGCTGAACAGGTTGACGACTTTCTCCGGTGTGCCGACGAATTTCTCGCGCAGCTTGTCGTGCTGGGTGCAGACGCCTACCGGACAGGTGTTCGAATGGCACTGTCGCACCATGATGCAGCCCATCGCGACCAGCGACGCGGTGCCGATACCGAATTCCTCGGCGCCGAGCAGCGCGGCGATGACGACGTCGCGACCTGTCTTGAAGCCGCCGTCGGTGCGCAGCACCACGCGGTGGCGCAACTGGTTGAGCGTCAGCACCTGATGGACTTCGGACAGGCCCATCTCCCACGGCAGTCCGGCGTACTTGATCGACGATTGCGGGCTCGCACCCGTGCCGCCGGAATGGCCGGAGACGAGGATCGTGTCGGCATGCGCCTTGGCGACGCCCGCTGCAATCGTGCCGATGCCGGTCTGGGCGACCAGCTTCACGCAGACCTTGGCTTCGGGATTGATCTGCTTCAGGTCGTAGATCAGCTGCGCCAGGTCCTCGATCGAATAGATGTCGTGATGCGGCGGCGGCGAGATCAGGGTGACGCCCGGCGTCGAGTGACGGAGCTTGGCGATCACCTCGGACACCTTGATGCCGGGCAGCTGGCCGCCTTCGCCGGGCTTGGCGCCCTGTGCGACCTTGATCTCGATCTCGCGGCAGTTGTTCAGATACTCCGCCGTCACGCCGAACCGGCCCGAAGCGACCTGCTTGATCGCGCTCGACGCATTGTCGCCGTTGGGGCGCGGCTTGTAGCGCTTGGAATCCTCGCCGCCCTCGCCGGAGTCCGACTTGGCGCCGATCCGGTTCATCGCGATCGACAGCGTCTCGTGCGCTTCCGGGCTCAGCGCGCCGAGCGAGATACCCGGCGAGACCAGCCGCTTGCGGATCTCGGTGATCGATTCGACTTCCTCGATCGGAACCGGATCGTTCTTCGGATCGAATTCCATCAGGTCGCGCAGCCCGATCGGCGGCGACTGGCGAACGGCTTCCGAAAAGCGCTTGTAGGTGGCGTAGGAATCCGTGGACACCGCTTCCTGCAGCATGTGAATCTGCGTGCCTTCGAAGCCGTGCGTCTCGCCCGTGCGCCGGAAACGGTAGATGCCGCCGACGGGAAGGGCCGTGATCTCGCGGTTGAAGGCGCGCTGGTGCAGTTCCTTCACCTTGTGCTGCAGGCCGGAAAGGCCGATGCCCGAAATTCGCGATGTCATCCCCGGGAAGTAGCTGGAGACCAGCCAGCGGCTGAGGCCGACCGCCTCGAACTTGTAGGCGCCGCGGTAGCTGGAGATGATCGAGATGCCCATCTTGGACATGATCTTCAGCAGGCCCTGGTCGACCGCCTCGCGGTAGCGCTGGACGCAGTCGTAGAGCGACAGGTCGCCGAACAGGCCGCGGCGGTGACGGTCGATGATCGTCTCCTGCGCCAGATAGGCGTTCACCGTCGTCGCGCCGACGCCGATCAGTACGGCGAAATAATGCGTGTCGAGACACTCCGCGCTTTGCACGTTGATCGACGTGTAGGTGCGCAACGCCTGCGAAACGAGATGCGAATGCACCGCGCCGGTCGCCAGGATCATCGGAATCGGCGCGCGTTCGTCGTTGACGCGCTTGTCCGACAGGATCAGGTGCGCCGCGCCGCCGCGGACGGCGTCCTCGGCCACGCGCTGGATCTTGTAGATCGCGCGGCGAAGGGCGTTTTCGCTGCGGCCCGGGCGGAACGTGCAGTCGATTTCGACGGCCGTATCGCCCATGTATTTCCGCATCGCCGCGAAGCTCGCGTTCGACAGCACCGGCGAGTCGAGCTGCAGCAGCTTCGTCTGGCTTTCGTCCTCGCCCAAGATGTTGCCGAGATTGCCGAGCCGCGTCTTGAGGCTCATTACCCGGTATTCCCGCAAGGAATCGATCGGCGGGTTGGTGACCTGGCTGAACGACTGGCGGAAGAAGTGGTGAAGCCCGCGATAGCCGTCGGACAGGACGGCGAGCGGCGTGTCGTCGCCCATCGAGCCGACCGCTTCCTTCGCGTCCTCGACCATCGGCTGGAGCAGCAGTTCGAGTTCTTCGAGCGTGTAACCCGCCACGACCTGGCGTCGGCGCAACTCGTCGCCGGAATATTCGGCGGCCGCGGCCTCCTCGGGCCGGATGAACTTGTCGAGCGGCGTGATGTTCTTCGCCCAATCGCCGAACGGCTGCGAGGTCGAAAGCTCCGCCTTGATCTCCGCATCGTGCAGCAGTTTCGCCGCGCCGAGATCGACGGCGATCATCTGGCCCGGGCCGAGACGGCCCTTCTCGGTAATCTCGGTCTCGCGGATCGGCACCATGCCCGATTCCGAGCCGACGATCAGAAGGCCGTCGACCGTGATCGTGTAGCGCATCGGGCGCAAACCGTTGCGGTCCATGCCGGCGATGACCCAGCGGCCGTCGGTTGCAACGATCGCGGCCGGGCCGTCCCAGGGCTCCATGACGCAGTTGCAGTAGCTGTAGAAGTCGCGCAGTTCCTGGCTCATCGTCGTCTTGTGGGACCACGCGTCCGGGATCATCAGGCATTTCGCCATCGGCGCCGTGCGGCCGCCGCGCACGAGGAGTTCGAACGTATTGTCGAGCGACGCGGAATCCGAATTGCCCGGCGCGATGACCGGCTTCACGTCCTCGATATCGTCGCCCAGAAGGTCGGTCGCCAGCCGCGTCTCATGGCTGCGCATCCAGTTGACGTTGCCCGACAGCGTGTTAATCTCGCCGTTGTGTGCGAGCATGCGGAACGGCTGGGCGAGGCGCCAGGTCGGGAAGGTGTTGGTCGAATAGCGCTGGTGATAGAGAGCGAAGCGCGACACGAACCGCTCGTCGGTGAGGTCGGGATAGAACACCGACAGCTGTTCCGCGAGGAACATGCCCTTGTAGATCAGCGACCGGCAACTCAGCGAGCAGATGTAGAAGTCGCGAATGTGATCGGCGAGCACGCGATTCTCGATCCGCCGCCGGATGACGAACAGGTCTCGTTCCAGCATCTCGAGATCGGCATCCTCCGGTCCCTCGATCATGATCTGCTCGATCTCGGGCCGGGTCGCGCCGGCCTTCTCGCCCAGCGCCGACAGGTCGATCGGCACCTGGCGCCAGCCATAGATCGGATAGCCGCACTTCATGATCTCGGATTCGACGATGAAGCGGCAGCGCTCCTGCGCCTCCATGTCGGTGCGCGGCAGGAAGATCATGCCGACCGCGATCGGGCCGTCGCTCGCCATGTGGCCCGTGCGTCCGACATGGTCGCGGAAGAAGTCCTGCGGAATCTCGACCATGATCCCGGCGCCGTCACCGGTCATCCCGTCGGCGTCGACCGCGCCGCGGTGCCACAGCGCCTTCAGCGCCTCGATGCCCGCTTCCACGACCTGCCGGCTCGGCTCGCCGTCGATCGCGGCGACGAGGCCGACGCCGCACGAATCCTGCCCGTCGGGGTCGATCTGCGCTTCCTCGCGCAGCAGGTCCGCATCGCGCTGGTAGCGCCGGAGGAACGCCTCCGCCTTGTCGGTACGATCGGTCATGTCTTTACTCCGCTGCGACGGCGGCGCCGGAGGCGGCCTTCGCCGTGATGTAGCTGTGAATGCCTTCGGCCGCATCGCGCCCGTCGCGGATGCCCCAGACGACGAGCGATGCGCCGCGCACGATGTCGCCGGCGGCGAACACGCCGTCGAGATTGGTCATCATCGTCCGGTGATTGATCCGGAGCGTGCCCCATTTGGTCACTTGCAGTTCGGGCGTGTCGAACATCGTCGGCAGATCCTCGGGGTCGAAGCCGAGCGCCTTGATCGCGATGTCCGACGGCGCATTGAAACTCGAACCCGGGATCAGTTCCGGCGTCTGGCGGCCGGAGGCGTCCGGGACGCCGAGATGGATGCGCTGGGCGCGGACCGCGGTTACCTTGTCGTCGCCGACGAAGGCCTCCGGTGCGGCGAGCCAGGTGAACTTGACGCCTTCTTCCTCGGCGTACTGCACCTCGCGCCGCGAGCCCGGCATGTTCGCGCGGTCGCGGCGGTACAGGCAGGTGACGGAATTCGCGCCCTGGCGGATCGCCGTGCGCACGCAGTCCATCGCCGTGTCGCCGCCGCCGATCACCACGACGTCCTTGCCGTCGGCGTTCAGGCTGCCGTTCTCGAACGCCTCGACCTTGTCGCCGAGGCCCTTGCGGTTCGAGGCGACCAGAAAGTCGAGCGCCGGCACCACGTTCTCGAGCCCGACGCCGGGCACCTTGATGTCGCGCGCCTTGTAAACGCCCGTCGCGATCAGTACGGCGTCGTGGCGGTCGCGGATATCCTGCAGCGACGCGTCGCGGCCGACCTCGAAGTTGCGGTGAAACTCGACGCCGCCTTGCTCGAGCAGCTCGACGCGACGGCGGACGACCTCTTTCTCGAGCTTGAAGTTGGGAATGCCGTATACCAGCAGGCCACCGATCCGGTCGTAGCGGTCGTAGACGTGGACCCTGTATCCTTTGCGCCGTAGCTGATCGGCCGCGGCGAGGCCGGCGGGGCCGCCGCCGACGATGCCGACTGAATGATCGAGTTCCTTCGGCGGCGCCGCCGGCTTCACCCAGCCGCGCTCGAACGCCGTGTCCGTAATGTATTTCTCGACCGAACCGATCGTAACCGTGCCGTGGCCGGATTGCTCGATGACGCAGTTGCCCTCGCACAGCCTGTCCTGCGGGCAGATGCGGCCGCAGATCTCGGGCATGTTGTTGGTCGCCGACGAGACCTCGTACGCTTCCTGCAGGCGGCCCTCGGCCGTCAGCATCAGCCAGTCGGGAATATTGTTGGAGACCGGGCAGTGGACCTGGCAGAACGGGACGCCGCATTGCGAGCATCGGCTCGCCTGTTCGCCGGCAGCGGCGGGGTCGAACCCCGTATATATCTCGTCGAAGTCGGCGCGGCGCTGTTCGGCGGCCCGTTTCTCTGGCATCCGCTTCGCGACGTCGACGAATTTGAGCATTTTTCCCGACATAGTTCCCTCGTTTGGGTCGCCCCGCGGCGGCCCATTTCTGTCTGTCCGATTTTCGCGATGCTTCACATACTAGCGTGGAAAGCTGCCCGAGGCGAGCGAAAAATCGCCATTAGGTCAATATCGATTACCCATGTGGATGAAAATAATCAGACAGTAATTCTGATCTATAAATTGCTTCCAGATGTTTCGGCAAAGATAGTCTCGTTTCGGTACTAAATGTTTGCTGGCAGCGCCCTGAAGCATGCGCTATAGCCCGTCGGGGCCAACCGCACCGCAAGGATCGTCGACCTTGACCACGCTGCAACTCGCCGTGATCGCCCTCATCCAGGGTATCACGGAATTCCTGCCCGTCAGCTCGTCCGGGCATCTCATTCTCATCCCCAGCTTCACCGGCTGGCAGGATCAGGGGCTGGTGATCGATATCGCCGTCCACGTCGGTACCCTCGGCGCCGTCATGACCTATCTGCGGCGCGATATTCTCACGATGCTCCGCGGGATCGTGAAGCCGGGACAGATCCGGCGCAATCCCGGCCTGCGGCTGATCGCCCAGCTTGTCGTCGCGACGATCCCGATCGTCATCGTCGGTGCGGTCGTGCTCGCCAGGGCGGGCGACATGCTGCGCAGCGCGGAGATCGTCGGCTGGGCGACGCTCGGTTTCGGCGTCCTGCTCTACATGTCGGATCGGTTTACCGTCACCATCAACCGGCTGGAGCATATGACGTGGGCGCGCGCGCTGGCGATCGGTCTCGCCCAGTGTCTTGCGCTCATTCCCGGCGCCAGCCGCGCCGGCGTTACCATCACGGCGGCACGCTGGCTCGGTTTCGAGCGCACCGATGCGGCGCGCTTCTCGATGCTGATGTCGATCCCGACCATCATCGCCGCCGCTGCCGCGGCGTCATGGAAGCTGATCGAGGAAGGGGCGGATCATGTCTGGGCGGAGGCGATAACCGCGGCCGCGTTCTCTTTCGTTGCCGCCTTCATCGCCATCGTCCTGATGATGGCGTGGCTGCGGCGCGCCAGCTTCACCCCGTTCTTCTGGTACCGGATGGCGCTCGGCGGCGTCATCCTGTGGTGGGTGTACAGTTAGGGAGGGGCGGCCGACGGGCACCGCCGTCCGGATTGCTCCCGAAAATCAGGTGTGCCAGACACCCTTGCGGTACCGGTTGAGATAGCTCGGCACCACTGCCTCGACCGACGTCCCCTCTATCCCGAGATCCTCGAGCTCGGCGCAGTCGCCGGACACCACGTTGTCCTGGCGGAGCAACCGCACCTGGTCGCGTGTCAGCAGCGGCGCGAACGGCGACAGTTCCAGTACGGCGGCCTGTGCCATCGCGACCGGGAACGGCACCGGTACAAGGCAACGCCGGCGGCCGATCGCGTCGAGGACGATCTCCATCAGTTCGCGGAAACTGTATACCTGCGGCCCGCCGAGCTCGTATGTCTCGCCCGCCGCGCCCGCGCCGCGGGCCAGCGCGGATATCGCATCCGCGACATCGCCGACGTAGACCGGCTGGAACTTCGTGTGCCCGCCGCCGATCAGCGGCAGCGCCGGCGCCAGCCGCGCGATCATCGCGAACTTGTTGAAGAAATCGTCCTCCGGGCCGAACACCACGCTCGGCCGCACGATCGCGGCACCGGGAAACGCGTCGCGGACCAGCGCCTCGCCGCCGCCCTTGGTCGAGGCGTAGACCGATTGCGAATTCGGATCCGCGCCGATCGCCGACATCTGGATCAGCCGGTTCGCGCCAGCCGCTTTCGCCGCCTCCGCGACCCGGCGCGCGCCGTCGGCCTGTACGGCCCCGAATTTCTGCTTGCCGGTCTCGTAGAGGATACCGACGAGGTTTATCACCGTGTCGGCGCCGTCGACCGCCGCCGCCACCGAGGCGTCGTCGCGGACATTCGCCGCGATCGGCGTAACCTGGCCGACATCGCCCATCGTGCGCAGAAAGCCGGCGCCGTCAGGCCGCCGGACGGCGGCGCGGATGCGCGCGCCCGAGCTGGCCAGCTCGCGTATCACGTACCGGCCGATAAAGCCCGATCCGCCGAAAACGGTTACGACGTCCATGTGAGGTCTGCCTCCGCCAAAGTCCGTGCAGCACGGCTAATAAAGAGTGCCCGAATTGGCGTCAACCGAAACGGCGAAACCAGTTGACATCGGTTCGGGTGGATTGCATACCCTCGCTTCGTTTTACGGCACGCCGTAACGCGAATGCCCAGGTGGCGGAATTGGTAGACGCGCAGGTTTCAGGTACCTGTGGCCGCAAGGCCGTGGAAGTTCGAGTCTTCTCCTGGGCACCATTTCCAACCAGCCGCACAGTGCCGCACTTGCCTGCCGGACAGCGGCGAACGGAGATACCGTGGCGATAGAACTGCACCACGGCGATTTGCCCGACAACGTTGATTTCGGCGACATCGTCGCCATCGATACCGAAACCATGGGTCTCGATCCGCACCGCGACCGGCTGTGCCTCGTCCAGCTTTCCGCGGGCGACGGGAACGCGCATCTGGTCAAGTTCGGACCCGACACGTTCGACGCTCCCAATCTCGTGCGCCTGCTGACCGACGACCGCGTCCTGAAGCTGTACCATTTCGGCCGGTTCGACATTGCCGTCCTCCGGCAGTATCTCGGCGCGACCAGCCGGCCGGTGTACTGCACCAAAATCGCGTCCAAGCTGGTCCGCACCTTCACGGACCGGCACGGGCTGAAGGACCTTTGCAAGGAACTGATCGGCCAGGATCTTTCCAAGGAACAGCAGTCTTCGGACTGGGGCGCGGCCGAACTGACAAAACAGCAGATGGCCTATGCCGCTTCCGACGTGCTCTACCTGCACGCGTTGAAGGAGAGGCTCGACGAGATGCTCGTGCGCGAGGGGCGGACGGAACTCGCCCAGGCATGTTTCGACTTTCTGCCGACGCGGGCGGAGCTCGACCTCGCCGGATGGCCTGAAACGGACATATTCGCGCACTAGCCAGCGCGGGACAGCAATCCTGCGCCGACCGGCGACCGTTTCAGGGTCTCGGCCCGTCGCTGCTACCCGGGGGATGCGTGCATCGGGCAGCCGGGAAGAAGAGCGGGTCGGAACCATACGAGACAGGTCCCCCGCGGGGCTCGCAGGATTCGCCGGAATCGGGTACGATTGCGGCACATTCGAGAGAAGTTTCAATGACGCAAAGCGACGACAGGCTGATGGATACCGCGGACAGCGCGCCTGCAACCGCCATCGCGGCCGCGCGCCGGGTCATAGATATGGAAATCGACGGGCTGCGGGCGCTGTCCGCCGCCCTCGATACGGAGTTCGATCGCGCGCTCGATCTGCTGATTTCCATCGAGGGGCGCGTGATCGTTACCGGCATGGGCAAGAGCGGCCACATCGCGCACAAGATCGCGGCGACGCTCGCCTCCACCGGCACGCCGACGCAGTATGTCCATCCCGCCGAGGCGAGCCACGGCGATCTCGGCATGATCACCGCGAAGGACGCTGTCATCGCGCTATCCAATTCGGGCGAGACGGCCGAACTGTCCGACATCATCGCCTACGCCAAGCTTAAGGGCATCCCGCTGGTGTCGATTACGGGGCGGGCGGGGAGCGCGCTTGACCGCGCCGGCGACGCGTCGCTGGTCATTCCCGACAGCCCCGAGGCCTGTCCCCTGAACCTCGCGCCAACCACGTCGACGACGGTCATGCTCGCGCTCGGCGACGCGATCGCGGTCTCGCTACTCGAGCGCCGCGGCTTCTCGTCCGAGGATTTCCGCATGCTCCATCCGGGCGGCCAGCTCGGCTCGCGGCTGACCAAGGCCGTCGACATCATGCACCGCGACGATGCGATGCCGCTGGTGCGTGAGGACACGCCGATGACCGAGACGATCATCGAAATGACCGCGAAGTCGTTCGGCTGCGTCGGCGTGGTCGACGCAGCCAGCACGCTTGTCGGTCTGATCACCGACGGCGACCTGCGCCGCCACATGGAGAACGACATCCTCGCCATGACGGCGGGCGAGGTCATGACGGTGGCGCCCAGGACCGTCGATTCCGACGTTCTCGCCGCCCAGGTCCTCGGCATGATGAACGACCGAAAGATCACGAGCGTGTTCGTCGTCGACGAGCGCCGTCCCCTGGGCATCGTCCATATCCACGACGTGCTCAGGACCGGTCTATCCTGACGCATGGCTTTGCGTCCGGAAATCGCCGGTCGGAGGAACGTTTCCGGT
>JAYQUR010000010.1:0-22632 GCA_038148075.1 Alphaproteobacteria bacterium
CTCCTGCTCCACCGCCAGAATCCTCCGCGCGGCATGAAACTCGGCGGTTTCGGCGATCATCGGGAACATCACGGACAGTTCGCGGTCGGCCGCCGCCCTGAGCATCGCACGCAACTGCTGGCGCAGCATGCCGGGCCGGTCGAGGCCAACGCGAATGGACCGCCAGCCGAGCGCCGGGTTCTGGTCTTCCGCGTCGAGAAAATAAGGAAGCTGCTTGTCGCCGCCGATGTCGAGGGTTCGGAAATGGACCGGTTTTCCTTCGGACTGGTTGAGCACCTCGCCGTAGATCTGCGACTGCTGCCGCACGTCCGGAAAATCGGACCGCACCATGAACGGTATTTCGGTGCGGAACAGGCCGATCCCGTCCGCGCCGGTCTCGTGCAGCCAGCGCATGTCGGCAAGCATGCCGCAATTGATGTTCAGCGAAATCGGCTCTTCGTCGCGGGTCACCGTCTTGAGCGCCCGCATCGACGCGTAGAGGCTTCTGCGCTGTTCGCGCGCGCGCAGCGTCTCGGAAATCATTGACTGCACGTCTTCCGACGGGCGAACGAATATCTGTGCGTTGTCGCCGTCCACGATCACGGGATCGCCCGCATCGACGCTTTTCATCAGCCCTTCGACCCGGCTGACAACCGGAATTCCCATGGCGCGGGCGATGATCGCGACATGCGAGGTCGCACCGCCTTCCTGGAGGACGAGGGCCCGCAGGTGCTCGGGATCGTATTCCAGGAACTCGGCGGGCCCCAGGTTCCGCGCGACGAGGACGATGTCCTCGGGCATCGGCTCGTCCGACGGCCGGAAGCTGCCCCCCGCAAGATGCTGCATCAGGCGAATGGCAAGGTCCTCGAGGTCGCTCAGCCGCTCGCGAATGTAGGGATCGCTGACGCTCTGCATGCGCGCGATCGTATCCTCTCGCACCTTCTGGACCGCGGCATCCGCCGTCAGGCCGCTGTCGATGCCCTCCCGGATGCGGCGGAGCCAGCCGCGATCGGACGCGAACTGCCGGTAGGTATCGAGGATCTCGCGATGCTCGCCGGCGCCGCGCAGCCGCGACGATGCCAGCAGCGTGTCGAGGGCGGAATGCATCGACGCCATCGCGTCGGCAAGACGTTCGTGCTCGGCCTCGGAGTCGTCGGCGAACATCTGGCGGATGCTGATATTCGGCTGATGGAGAACGGCGGTGCCGATCGCAAGCCCGTCATTGATCGGCTGCCCCGACAGCCGCATCGGACCGAAGATCCGGCCTTCGCCGCCGGCGACGCGCTCCGTCGCGGCCAGCAGATCGCCGGAAGCGATCAGTTCCGCGATGACGACGGAGATAAGTTCGAGGGCCTCCGCCTCCTCGTCCGCGTAGGTGCGCTGGACCTGATTCTGGATGACCAGGACGCCGCGGACGCGGCCGCCCCGCATGACGGGAACGCCCAGAAGCGACGAATAGATTTCCTCGCCGGTCTCGGGCCGGTAGCTGAATTTCGGATGCGCTTGCGCGTCGGGAAGATTGAGCGGCTCGGCCGTCGCCGCCACCGTGCCGACGAGGCCTTCGCCCAGACGCAGGCGCGTAACGTGAACCGCTTCCGGATTGAGACCCTGTGTCGCGAACAGTTCCAGTACGTCGCCCGCGCGCAGAACGTAGACGGAGCAGACCTCCGCGACCATTTCCGCGGCGACGATCTGGACGATGGTGTCGAGGCGTTGCTGCGCCGTTCCGGAGCCCGCCATCACCTCCCGGAGGCGGCGCAGGGCCTGCCGGTGTCCGGTGGCGGGCGCTTCCGTCATATCAGCCTGCCGCCTTGATGCGGCCCCTGCCCGCCAGCGCTTCGACGGCCTGATCGACAAGCTCGCGCAGGATGTCGGCGGCCGGCCGGACGTCCTTCACCATACCGACGCTCTGACCGGCCATCACGGAACCCGTCTCGACGTCGCCGTCGACCACGGCCCGGCGAAGCGCGCCTGCCCAGAAATGCTCGATCTTGAGCTGCGCTGCCTCCTGGTCGAGCTCGCCGCGGCGGAAGGAATTGATCACCTCGCGCTGCGTCTGCTGGAAGTCGCGGGTTGCATCGTTCTGAAGCGCCCGAACGGGAATGACCGGAAACTGCGGGTCGAGCTGGACCGACGGCACCGCATCGCGCGCGGCCGCGCGGACGAAGGCGTTCTTGAAGTTTTCGTGGGCGATCGATTCCGTCGCGCAGACGAACCGGGTCCCGAGCTGGCAGCCGGACGCGCCCATTTCGAGATAGGCGGCGATGGCGTCGCCCCGGCCGATGCCGCCGGCGATGAAGACCGGCACGTCTTCGAAGAACGGCAGGATTTCCTGGGCGAGGACGCTCGTCGCCACCGGGCCGATATGGCCGCCCGCTTCCGCACCCTCGATCACGATCGCCTCGGCGCCCTGACGGACGAGTCGCTTGGCAAGACCGAGCGTCGCCGCAAAGCAGACGACTTTTGCGCCGCCGTCGCGCGCCCGCTTGATCGCAGGCGCCCCCGGGAGGCCGCCGGCCAGAATGATGTGGCCGACCTTCTGCTCCAGGCAGACGTCGATCAGCTTCTCGAGGTCCGGGTGCATGGTGATCAGATTCACGCCGAACGGCCGGTCGGTCATGTCGTACGTGCCGGCGATCTCGTTCGCGAGCAGATCGGGCGTCATGGCGCCGCAGGCGATGACCCCGAAACCGCCGCCGTTCGACAGGGCGGAGACGAGGTTGCGTTCGGACACCCATGTCATCGCCCCGCCCAGGATGGCGTATTCGCTGCCGAGGAAGTCGCGCCCCCGGCGCCATAATTCTTCGAGGTGCGCTGCGGAAGCGGGCAGGTCCATCTGACTGTCGGGCGGCATGTCAGTCCGCATCCAGCCCGTAGGCCGCATGCAGCGTACGCAGCGCGAGCTCGGTATAGGCGTCCGCCACCAGAACGCTGATCTTGATCTCGGAGGTCGAAATCACCTGGATGTTGATGCCCTTCTCGGCGAGCGCCGAGAACATGCGCATCGCGACGCCGGTGTGGCTTCGCATGCCGACGCCGACCACGGAGATCTTGACCACGTCGGGATCGCCGACGATCCGGTCGAAGCCGAGTTCGCCGCGCTTCTTCTCGAGCAGTGCCGTGGCCCGCGTCAGATCGTCCTTCGGGACCGTGAACGTCATGTCGGTCGCGGCGCCGTCGGCCGAAACGTTCTGGACGATCATGTCGATATTGATACCCGCCTCGGCAAGCGGGCCGAAGATCGAGGCGGCGATTCCCGGGCGGTCGGGTACGCCGACGAGCGTGAGTTTCGCTTCGTTGCCGCTGTGCGCGATGCCGCTGACGACTTCCTGTTCCACGATTTCTTCCTCATCAACAACGAGGGTGCCGGGGGCATCGACGAAGCTCGACAGCACCTGCAGCCTGACCCCATGGTTCATCGCGAGCTCAACGGAACGGGTCTGCAGGACCTTGGCGCCCAGCGACGCCAGCTCCAGCATTTCCTCGTAGGTGATCTTATCGAGCTTTCGCGCCTTCGCAACGATCCGGGGATCGCTGGTGTAGATGCCATCGACGTCGGTGTAGATGTCGCACCGGTCGGCCTTGATCGCCGCCGCAAGCGCCACCGCCGACGTATCGGAGCCGCCCCTGCCGAGCGTCGTGATCCGATTATCGGAACCGACGCCCTGGAAGCCCGCCATCACCGCAACCTGGCCGCGCTCGAGCCGGGCGACGATTTCGTCCCCCTCGACGGCGAGAATCCGGGCACGACCGTGCATGTCGTCGGTCTTGAGTGGAATCTGCCAGCCGAGCCACGAGCGCGCGTCGATGCCGATATCCTGCAGCGCCAGCGCCATCAGCCCGACGGTGATCTGCTCGCCGGCGGAAACGACGACGTCGTATTCGCGCGCGTCGTGCATCGGCGAGATGCCGCGCGTCCACTCGACGAGCTGGTTCGTCGTGCCGGCCATGGCGGAAACGACCACCGCAACCTGATCGCCCGAATCGACGGCGCGCTTCACGCGTTCCGCCGCGGCGCGGATTCGCTCGAGGTCGGCCACCGAGGTGCCGCCGAATTTCTGCACGATGCGAGCCATACCGGGTCCCTACGCAACAGCATTGCCGCACGCCGACAACCCGCCGATATCCGGCCCGGGCCTTGGGTTTCAGGAGAACGATCTCTGACGGGCAAACTTGCCCCGCGCGACGCGGGCGCATACATACTCGGAGAGGCCTTTTCAGGCAAGCAATGGTTAAGATGGCCGATACCCAGACGACGATAGACGCCGACGAGGTCGCCCGGTTCTCCGAGCTCGCTGAAGAATGGTGGGACCCGGACGGAAAATTCCGTCCGCTCCATAAATTCAACCCTATCCGGCTCGGATACCTGCGTGGCCAGCTGTGCCGCCGCTTCGACCGCGACCCCCGCGACATGCGCGCGTTGAGCGGGATTCGCATCCTCGACGTCGGCTGCGGCGGCGGGCTGATATCGGAGCCGCTGGCGAAGATGGGTGCGACGGTGACGGGTATCGACGCGTCCGACCGCAACATCGGCACCGCGCGGGCGCATGCCGAGCAGTCCGGCCTCGACATCGACTATCGCGCCGGGACGGTTGAAGCGCTGAGCGCCGCCGGCGAGACGTTCGATGCGGTGATTTCGCTCGAGGTCGTCGAGCATGTCGCCGACGTGGATATGTTTCTCGACGGCTGCGCCTCGCTCGTCGCGAAAGACGGTGCGTTGTGTCTGGCGACGCTCAACCGCACGCCGAAGGCATTCCTGCTGGGGATCGTCGGCGCCGAATACGTCATGCGCTGGCTGCCGCGAGGCACCCACACCTGGCGTAAATTCGTCCGGCCGTCGGAACTGGCCGCCGGGTTGCGGCGCAACGGGCTTCGCGTTGACGACATTACCGGGCTGACCTTTAACCCGTTGACCGGGGAGTGGCGGCTTAGCGATGACGTGTCCGTCAACTATGTCTTGTTCGCTGCGAGATGAACGAGCCACCGCTTGCGTGCGTCGGGCTCTTCGTTCGGGGCGCCCTCGACCTAATTCGACAAGGCGACCGCCCTAACCACCATCTCGCTGGAATTCGAGGGCTGCACGAAGCAACCCGAACTTCCGACATATAGTTATGAAAGGCTGATAGTTATGAAAGGCTGACCGCCGCGCCCCCGTCCACCGAGTCAAGACCCGCGAACCCGGGCCAGCCGCACGAGCTCGGCGTCCAGTTTTCTTCGGCGGGCGGTCGTCCAGGTCAGGCCCGGCTCAACCCATAAATTCACGACCGTCATTTTCGAAGTATCCCGGTCGCACCTTACTTCGATTCGTCCGACGAATCCGTCGCCTTCGAGAATTGGATACACGTAGTATCCCCACCGCCGCTTTGCCGCCGGAACGAAGATTTCGATGCGGTACTCGAAACCGAACAGTCGTTCGAGCCGCGCGCGATCTCGGACCACGGGGTCAAACGGGTTGAGAATCCGCATCCGCGACGTCGGCGGGCGCAAGGCGGTTAGCCGCTCTTCGATATCCGGGGGCGCCAGTCCCGGCACCCAGGAACCGTCGGCCGATTGAACCTCGACGGCGACCAGTTTCCGTGCGGACCGGTCGACCCAGGCCTTCACCGCGCTGCTGTCGACCGCATCCCAGAATCTCTTGATGTCGCCGGGCGAGCCGAACCCCAACCGATTCATCGCGGCCGAGCACAACCAGTCTATCTGGTCGTCGTCGCTGTGTTCCCGTTCCCTAAATTCTTCCGGAATGACGCGCTCGGTCAGATCGTAGAACTTGGTGAAATTCTCCCTGTGCGACGTCGAAAGCTCGCCTGCGTACCACATGTGATCCAGCGCCAGCTTATGGGGCGGCCGCGCCCACATCTTCTTCGGACCAGGGGACGTGCTATCGAACGCATGGGTCGACAGCGGGCCTTCCTCGAGAATGCGTTGCTTGATCGCAGCGCGAAATTTCTCCCCCGGCGGTTTTCGATAGTACCCGGCGCGCTCCCGTTTGGCGGCAAGACGGCGAAACTGCCGTCGCCACATCGGATAGAATTCCATGGGCAACACCGATGCGTCATGCGTGAAGTGTTCGAACAGGTCGCGTTTCTTTGCCAGAAGATCGTTGAGCATCGGTTCCCGATAGGACTGATTGCGGCTCCATAAGATATGATGATGGGCCCGCGCGATAACGCGGATCGTGTCCAGCTGAACGAAACCGAGCCGGCGAATGATGTCCAGCGTGTCGCGCTTTCCCGTAGGCGCGTCGGCAAGTCCCTGCGACGTCAGCCACAGTCTTCGCGCATCGCGATTATTAATTCTCAGGGGAGACGCCGTCACAGGGATGAGGGAGGACCGTGAGCGTAGCGGGCCTACGCGTCGGACTTCGGCCACGGGATTCGATGGAAATCGACGCCTTCCTCGTGCAGCTCGGCGGCTTCGTCGGGCGTCGCCTCGCCGTGGATCGCGCGCGCCTCTGTCTCGCCGTAATGGATCTTTCGCGCTTCCTCGGGGAACTTGTCGCCGACATAGTCGCTGTTGTCTTCGATATGCTTCTTCAGATCGTGCAGCGCGGCGACATACTCCTTCAGCTTTTCGCTATCGGGGCCGGCCGGTCCCATCGCCGCGTTGGTCGCCGTATCGGCCTTGCCCTTCCGCAGGCCGCCGAGCCGCGGCGCGGCGAGTGCCTTGCGGACGTCGGAATCGCCGCAGACCGGGCACGTCACCGCCCCGGCGGAGACCTGCTCTTCGAAGGACTCGCTGTCCTTGAACCAGCCTTCGAACACGTGGTCGTTGCTGCAGCTGACGTCGAATACGATCATTCCGGATTAATTAATCTGGATTCCGCGTTTGCCAAGCAATATTTTCCGCCGTCGGATCAACCGATTGGCCATTCCCCATGCCTTCAGACGCCGAACGCGCGCCGCGCGGCAAGCCGCCGTCCGACTGGGTCGTCCGGTTCGCCCCTCTGATCCGCGCCGGCGGCGCCGTACTCGACGTCGCCGCGGGCGGCGGGCGGCATGCCCGTTTCTGCGCGGATAACGGCTTTAGCGTCGTTGCCGTCGACCGCAATGTCGCCGCGCTCGCGGAAGACGCACGGATCGAAACGGTGGAAGCGGACCTCGAGGACGGGAGCCCCTGGCCGCTCGGCGAACGGCGCTTCGACGGAATCGTCGTGACCAACTACCTGCACCGCCTGCTGTTTCCCGATCTCGCGAGCGCCCTCGCGGCCGGCGGCGTGCTGCTGTACGAGACCTTCGCCGTCGGCAACGAAGCCTACGGCCGGCCGGCGAACCCAGATTTTCTGCTGAAGGACGGCGAACTTCTGGCCGCCTTCCCGGCGGAACTGCGTATCGTTGCCTACGAGGCGGGATACGTCGAACGCCCCGCACCGGCCGTCGTCCAGCGCGTCGCGGCGGTCAGATCGCCGGACGGTCCTATTCGGCTGCCCGACTGACCGGCCCCGCAGGCCGGAAGGCGCGCGCGTTCGCAAGCGACGGAACGGACCGGCGGGCCTCGGCAACCTTGGCCGGATCGATATCGGCGAGAATCACGCCGGGTTCGTCGCCCGCTTCGGCAACGACCGCGCCCCACGGATCGACGATCAGCGAGTGGCCGTAGGTCTGCCGGCCGGCCGCATGGTCGCCGCACTGGGCGGCCGCGAACACCCAGCACCCGGTCTCGATCGCCCGCGCCCGCAACAGCACGTGCCAGTGCGCGCGTCCCGTCGTGCGGGTAAAGGCGGACGGCACGCCGATGAAATCCGCGCCGGCCTCGGCCAGATGCGCATAGAGCGCCGGGAACCTGACGTCGTAGCAGATGGTGAGGCCGAGACGCCCCCACGGCAGATCGGCGACCGCCGCCGCATCTCCGGGCCGGTAGGTCTCCGATTCGCGATAGGTTTCGCCGCCGTCGAGATCGACGTCGAACATGTGGATCTTGTCGTAGGTGGCGACCGTCCGGCCGGCGGGATCGATCAGGAAGGTCCGGTTCGCGATGCGGCCGTCTTCGGCGCGGACCGCGAGCGATCCGACATGGAGCCAAACGCTCCTTTCGGCAGCGATACCGGCGTAAGCCTTCAATGCGGCGGTATCCGCAACGGTCGTCACCTTGCGGTCGAGCGCGACGCGATCGGGCTCGATCATCGCGGCGCATTCGGGCAGCGAAACGAACCGCGCCCCCCTTTCGACGGCCGCGCCGATCAGATCCGAAGCGGCCGCAACGGTCTCGTCCGGATCGGAAGAGGCGTTCAACTGGACGCAGGCGAGGCGGAACGGATCGGTCATGGCCGGCGAGAAATCAGCCGAGTCCGAGCATCGCGTCGAGCTTGCCTGTGCGGTCGAGCGCGGCGAGATCGTCGGAGCCGCCCACATGGGCGCCGTCGATGAAAATCTGCGGCACTGTGTGGCGGCCGTTCGCCCGCTCCATCATCTCGCGGCGCCTGGCGCCGTCCATATCGACGTCGATCTCGATGAAATCGACGCCCTTCTCGCTCAACAGCCGCTTGGCGCGGTGGCAGAAGGGGCAGAACATGCTGGAATAGATTTCGACTTCGGCCACGAAAGCATCCTCACGCGATAATTACCGTTGCGGTCAATATGTGGCGGCGACGCCGATTTGTCAGCCCCGGACCGCGCACGTCCGTTCAACCCGTCCGGGTCACGCGGGCGAGCGTCAAGGCATCCACCTGCGCCGCGCCGCCATGCAGCAGCGCCCGCGCGCAGGCCGACAGGGTCGCGCCGGTGGTCAGTACGTCGTCGACCAGCAACATCCGCTTGCCGTCGATCAGGTCGCGGCGATTGTCGGAAACGGCGAACGCTCCACGGACGTTTCTTTCCCGTTGCCCGCGGCCGAGGCGACCCTGGCTCGGCGTCGCCCGCGTCCGGCGGAGCGCATCCACCGCCACCGGCTTGCCGGCGAGGCGGCCGAGCGCGAGGGCAAGCAGTGCCGCCTGATTGTAGCGGCGCACGAGGAGCCGGCGGCGGTGGAGCGGCACGGGAACGATCGCATCGGCGTCGGCGAGGAGGTCGCCGCCCGCCCGCGCGAGCCATCGGGAGAACGCGGGCGCTGCGTCGGTCCGGTCAGCATGCTTGAAAGCGAGAACCAGCGCGCGGCTCGCGTCGTCGTAGACGAGGACCGAGCGCGCGCGGCGGTAAACCGGCCGTTCGCGCGCGCATTCGCCGCACACCGCGCCGCCGCCCGCATCGTAGGCGAACGGCAAGCCGCAGCAGTCGCACATCGGAGCCGAGATGAAATCGAGTCCCTGCCAGCAGGTCCCGCACACGGCGCCGGGTTCAGCCACGATGTCGCCGCATGCAAGGCAGCGCGGCGGCAGCACCGCATCGACGGCGCGCCGCCCGACCGTTCGCAATGTCGCCGAAACGTTCATGAAAGAACCGTAGCACAAGCTTGCCAACGAACCGGCAGCGCTGTTTAACGGAGACATGGCCGAAGACGCTGTTCTATTCGACCGGGCCGCCGTGCGCCGGCATCGCGACCGCGCCGCGCGCGGATTCGACGCGCACGATTTCCTGCACCGGGAGATCGGCGATCGGATGGCGGACCGGCTGGCCGATATCCGTCGAACCTTTCCGGTCGCAGTCAATCTCGGCGCCGCAGCGCCGACGATATCTGGTAGCGAGTACACCGCCACGCTCGATCTTTCGGCGGCGCTCCTGTCGGCACGCACGGCGCCGGGGCGGATCGCAGCCGACGAGGAATTCCTGCCGCTCGCGGCGGAGACCGTCGATCTTGCCGTCTCCTGCCTGTCCCTTCACTGGACGAACGACCTGCCCGGCGCCCTGATCCAGATTCGCCGCGCGCTCCGGCCGGACGGGCTTTTCATGGCTGCACTGCTGGGCGGCGACACGCTGATCGAATTGCGGCAGGTATTGATGGAGGCCGAGGCGGCGACGACGGGCGGCGCCCGACCGCGCACCTCGCCCGTCATCGACGTCGCCGAGGCGGGCGGGTTGCTTCAACGAGCCGGTTTCGCACTGCCGGTGATCGATACCGATACGATAACCGTCACATTTCCCGACCTGTTCGCATTACTGCGCGACCTGCGGGGTATGGGGGAAACGAATGCGCTGGCGGCAATGCGCGCGCCTCTCCGCCGCGACACGCTCATGGCCGCGGCGGCGCGCTACGCGGAGTCCTACAGCGATCGTGACGGGCGGATACCTGCAACCTTCCAGGTCGTCTGGATGACCGGCTGGGCGCCGGCGACCGGACAGCAGCGCGCCCTTCGGCCGGGGAGCGCCTCGACGCGCCTGTCGGAAGCGCTCGGGACGGAAGAGAAGCCGGCTGGCGACAAGGCGGCGCCGGAGAACGAGCAGACCGGCGACTGATCAGGCGGCGGCCGTGGCCGGCCGCGGCGTCGTGGGCCGCGTTTCCGGGATCAGGATCGCAAACACGCCGGCCAGCGCGGCAAGGCCGAGCGACAGCCACCAGACGAGATCGTAGGCCGCGAACAGATCGAAGAACCATCCGCCGAGCAACGCCCCGATCGCGGCGCCGAGCGAATGGCCGCCGAACAGCAGCCCCAGCGTCAGGCCGATGATGCGAACGCCGATATGGGTCGCCACGATATTGGCAATGATCGGGAAGACCGAGAAATTGAGAAATCCGAATGCAGCGGCGAACAGATAGAGGTTCGCCGGGCTCGTCCCGATCTGGAACAGATAGGCGAACAGCAGCGCGCGGACGAAAAACACCGCCGCCAGCAGCCGCGGCCGGTTCACATGGTCGGCCGCCCACGACAGCAGGACGACGCCCGCCAGGTTTCCGAGCCCGTGGACGCCGTAGGCGCTGGTGGACAGCTCGAGGCTGTAACCGCACGAGATTGCGTAGGGGATGAAATGAACGTCGATCACGCCGGCGGTGGTGAATCCGCAAAGCGTGAAGGCGGCAAGCAGCAGCAGGAATGTCCGTTGGCCGAACAGGAAGCGCAACCGGTCGCGCAGCCCGTCGGCGTCGGGCGCGTCCTCCGCACCGAGGCGCGGGTTGGTCGCGGCGGGCAGGCAGAACCGTACCAGCAGGGCGACCAGCGCAATGAGGACGGCGAGCCCGATAAAGGACGAACGCCACCCCATCGCCGCGACCGAGATCCCCAGCAGCGACAGGACGGGCAGCTGCCCCCCGGTCGCGCCGGACACCGCAATCCCGATGGCGAGCCCGCGGTTGCGGTCGAAGCAGGCGGACACCGCCGCCGTCACCAGCGGGATCGACACGGAGGCCCAGCCGAGACCGCCGACGATCCCGAACAGGAACAGATAGTGCCAGGGTTGCGTCGCGAACGCAGTGCCGCCCACGCCCGCAACCAGCGCCAGCAGCCCGAACGCGAACACCGCCCGCGGCCCGTGCCGGTCCATCAGGTTCCCCGCGACCGGAGAGCCGGCCGCCATCATCGCCAGCACCAGCGAACTGCCGGTGGCCGACAGGGTCCGGGTCCAGCCGAGCTCGGTCTCCCATAGCGGAATGACCATGCTGACGGACGAGCGGGCAGCGAACGTGAAAGCTAGCGCGAGAAACCCCAGCCCGACGACGATCCAGCCCGTATTCGTTTTCGTTTCCGCCATCTTCCGATAACCGCGGCCCGCGCGATCAAAACCTCATGCGGCGGCCGCGGCGGGCGCGCGGTCGCTCTCGCGGGTCTCGCGGATCAGCCACGAGAACACTGCAGCCAGGAGCGCAAGACCGATGGACGTGATCCACACCCATTGGTAGCTCTGGAAATTGTCGAAGAAGTACCCGCCCATGAACGCACCGGCGGCCGCGCCCGCCGAGTGCCCGCCGAACAGCAGGCCCAGCGTCAAACCCATGACACGCACGCCGACATGGGTGGAGACGATGCTGGCCAGAACCGGCATGGTCGAATAGTCGAAGATCCCGAAAATCACGGCGAACAGGAACAGGAGCTCCGGGTTGCCGGTGATGTGCATCAGGATCAGGAACGACAGGCCGCGGAAGAAGTAGATGGCGCCCAGCAGCATCGGCCGGTTGACCTTGTCTGCCATGAAACCGGCAAGGATCATGCCCCCCATGTTGGCGGCGGACAGCACGCCCAAGGCAGTGGCGCTTTCGAACCGCGGGAAGCCGCAGGACATGGCGTAGGGGATCAGATGCACCTCTATCACGCCGCTGGTCGTGAAGCCGCAGATCACGAACCCGCCCATCAGGAGCCAGAAGGTCGCATTGCGGAAAATCAGGCCAAGCCGCTCGGACAGCGTCGCGTGCCCGCCCCCTGACCCTGACCGGTCGTCTCGCTTGGGCGGCGTCAGCAGAAGCCACGCCACAGGCGCCAGCGCCATGATGAAAATGCCGAATCCGGCGAAGCTCGCCCGCCAGCCGATTCCCTCGACCAACGCCGCCAGCAGCGGAATGCCGAGCAACAGCCCGCCGGAGGCGCCCGCCGTCGCGAGACCGGTGGCGAGCCCGCGATGCTCGTCGAATATCTGGGCGATGGTTGCCGACGCCTGCGGCGCGGCGAGCGATCCGTAACCCAGCCCGCCGACGATGCAGAACAGCACGATGAACTGCCATGCCTGCGTCATCAGCGAGCTCGACGCGATCGAGGCGCCGACGAACAGCAGCGCGGCGCAGATGACGGGGCGCGGGCCCGTCTTGTCCAGCAGGTTGCCCGCAAGCGGCGAGATCAGCGTCATGAACACGAGGATCAGCGAGCCGCCGCTCGACAGGAACGTCCGGTCCCAGCCAAGGTCCTGCTCCCACGCCGGCATGATCAGTCCCAGTGCGGCGCGCGCCGAGAACACGCAGGCCAGCGCCAGAAACATGAACAGGACGATCCACCACCCGCGCGGATTGGCGCGGAGGATATCGGCGAAGGACGACCGGGTGGAGGACGCGGGGCTGGACATGGCTATCCGTTAGCATGCGCAACCGCGCCGCGCACGCGGCAAATACGCATGGGTCGAATGCTCACAGATAGTCGCGGAGCATCGCGATGAGCGGCTTGTCTGCGGGGGGCATGGGAAAATCCGCCAGCCGGTTCGGCATGACCCATTTCGTCTGCTGGCCTTCCATGGGCGTCACCACGCCCTGCCACTTGCGGCAAACGAACAACGGCATCAGCAGGTGGAAATCCTCATAACGGTGCGACGCGAAGGTAAACGGCGCGAGGCAGCTTTCGACGGTGTCGACGGCCAGCTCCTCGCGCAGTTCGCGGATCAGCGCTTCCTCCGGCGTCTCGCCGGGGTCGACCTTGCCGCCCGGAAACTCCCACAGGCCCGCCATCGACTTCCCCTCCGGCCGCTGCGCGATGAGTACGCGCCCGTCCCTGTCGAGCAGCGCCACCGCTGCGACGAGCAGAATGGGGACGCCGTCAGGACCGGTAGGAGCCATTGATATCGATGTAGCCGTGCGTCAGATCGCAGGTCCAGATCGTGGCGGCGCCCTTGCCGACGCCGATATCGACGTCGATCACGATCTCGTCGCCCTTCATGTGCGCGGCGACCGGCCCCTCGTCGTAACCGGGAACGACCATCCCCTTCTCGGTCACCTTCGTACCGCCGATGGAGATCTTCAGCTTGTCGCGGTCTGCCTTTTCGCCGGACTTGCCCACGGCCATTACGATGCGCCCCCAGTTCGCGTCCTCGCCGGCGATCGCCGTCTTCACGAGCGGCGAGTTGCCGATCACAAGACCGATCTTCCGCGCGGCCTTGGCCGACGCCGCGCCGGTCACGTTGACGGTCACGAACTTGGTCGCGCCCTCGCCGTCGCGGACGATCTGGTGCGCGAGATCGATCATCACGTCGTCGAGCGCCGTCCGGAACGCGCGCAACCGCGGGTCGCCCGCGGCATCGACGCGCTTGTTCTTCGCCGCCCCGGTGGCGAACAGCAGCACGGTATCGCTGGTCGACGTGTCGCCGTCGACCGTGATCGCATTGAACGACCGGTCGGCCGACCTGGACAGCAGCTTCTGCAGCACGTCCGCCGAGATATCCGCGTCCGTGAACACGAAGGCGAGCATCGTCGCCATGTCGGGCGCGATCATGCCCGAGCCCTTGGCGATGCCGGCGATGGTGACCTGGCGGTCGCCAAGCGTTACCTGTCGCGACGCGCCCTTGGGAAACGTGTCGGTAGTGAGGATCGACTCGGAGGCGTCGGTCCAGGCATCTGCGCGCAGGCTCTTCTTCAGGCCCGCCAGCGCATCCCGGATCTTGCCGTCGGGCAGCGTTTCGCCGATCACGCCGGTCGAGGCGACAAAGACTTGCGACTTGGGGCACCCCAGCGTCGACGCCACCTTCTCGACGGTGCGTTTGACCGATTTTTCGCCCTCGAGCCCGGTAAAGGCGTTTGCATTTCCGGCATTGACGACGAGCGCCCGCGCCCGCCCGGCCCTTGCCGCCTTGCGGCACCAGTCGACAGGCGCGGCAGCGGTCTTCGAGGTCGTGAAGACGCCGGCCACCTGCGTGCCCTTGCAGAGTTCCGCCAGGAGAACATCCTTGCGGCCGCGATAACGCAGTCCGCAGGCCGCGGCTGCGAGCCGTACGCCGGGCACGGGCGGGAGGTCCGGGAAAGCGGCTGGCGCCAAGGGCGATTTTTTTGCCATCTGTTCTAGCGATCCGTAAACGTTCGATACGGACGCCAGATTAGATTATTTCGATCTTCCGGGAAATCCGCGACGCGGCCCTACTGGGCGGGCGGAAGTCTTTTCAGGCGGGGGGCCGCGCCGTCGAGATCGAAGCGCTGGATAGCGGCGCCCTCGGTCAGCTCCTTGACGATTTCGCCTGCCGCTTCCTGCGACATTTCCTGGCTGATCTGCTCGCGCGCCTCCTCGAAAGACGGCGGCTTGGACTGGCGCTTGTCCTCGACCTTGATGACGTGCCAGCCGAACTGGGACTGAACGGGCTTGTCGGTGACCGCGCCCTTGGCCAATGCGAAGGCCGCATCCTCGAACGACTTCACCATCTGGCCACGCCCGAAGTAATCGAGATCGCCTCCGCGCGTCTTGGACGGTCCGATCGATTTTTCGGCAGCGAGTTTCGCAAAATCAGCGCCGCCCGAGATTTCCTTGATGATCGCGACGGCCTCCGCCTCGGTTTTCACGAGGATGTGCCGCGCCCGCACCTCCTCCGATGTCGGAAAGCTTTTGACGGCCGTCTCGTAACGTTCGCGCAACGCCTTGTCGGTCACGCGCTTGTCGATCGCCTGCTGCAGATACGCCTGTTCGAGCAGACGATCCTCGATAAGCGCGACGCTGCGCTTGTGAGCTTCGGTCTCCTGCATCTTGGCTTCGCGGGCCTTCTGGGAGAGCAGCTTGGTGCGGATGAGCTGGTTCAGCATCGGCTGGAACACCTGCTCCATCGGCAGGTTCCGGTACTGCTCGGGAAGCTGCGCACGCGCCGCCTCGACATCCGAGCGCAGAATACTCGCGCCGTTCACGGTTGCGACCACCGGATCGGGCGTCTGGGCGAAAACGGCCGGCGCGACGGCGAGTGTCGCGGCAACGGCGACAGCCGCGGACGCATGGCGGAAATATGGCATGTCTGAATCCTCTGTACGATCTGCTCCGACGTGTATGGAGCGCATTGGCGGCCAATCTAGTCGGTTTTCTCCCGTCACTGCAGTAACGATTTGGGAATCGGGCCGCCCGGACGTTCGGAACATGCCCGATTCCGGCCGCATGGGGGTCCGGAAAGATAATCCGCAAGCCGCTGAAAACATTGACTTGTGCGGGTTTGGTGCATATCTGTCCGGACAGGTCCGATTATGATAGGTTCGCGCCGCGTCCTGCGGCACCGCACCTGCGGGTGCAGATCAGCCCGATCCAGAAAGACGGCCCAGGAATTCGAACCAGGAATTCGACCGAGGAATTCGAATGTTACAGTCGATTGCCCAACGCCTGTTCGGCAGTGCGAACGATCGAGAAGTCAAACGTCTCCAGCCGCTCGTCTCGCAGATCAACGCGCTGGAACCCGAGATCGAAAAGCTGACGGACGCCGACCTGAAGGCGCGCACCGACGTCTTCCGGCAGCGCTACGAGGACGGCGAGTCCCTTGACGACATGCTCGTCGAGGCGTTCGCGACCGTGCGCGAAGCGGCGAAGCGGACGCTGGGCCAACGCCATTACGACGTCCAGCTCATCGGCGGCATGGTGCTGCATAGCGGCAAGATCTCGGAGATGAGAACCGGCGAAGGCAAGACGCTCGTCGCCACCCTTCCCGTCTACCTGAATGCGATCACCGGCAAGGGCGTCCACGTCGTCACGGTCAACGACTACCTCGCCCAGCGCGACGCCGGCTGGATGGGCGAGATATACCAGTTCCTCGGCCTGACGGTCGGCTGCATCGTCCACGGTCTCGACGACGAGCAGCGCCAGCAGGCATATGCGTGCGACGTCACCTACGGCACGAACAACGAGTTCGGGTTCGACTATTTGCGCGACAACATGAAATTCCGCCTGGAGGACATGGTCCAGCGGGAATTCCACTACGCCATCGTCGACGAGGTCGACAACATCTTCATCGACGAAGCACGGACGCCGCTGATCATATCGGGCCCGGCGGAAGACGCCGCCGAACTTTATGCGGCGGTCAACAAGGTCATCCCGCAGCTTCAGCCCGACGATTACGAAAAAGACGAAAAGCAGCGGACCGTAACGCTGACCGAGTCCGGGCAGGAACGCGTCGAGGCGATTCTCGAACAGATGGACATGCTGGGCGGCGAATCGCTCTACGACATCACGAACGTCTCGCTGGTCCATCACATCCAGCAGGCGCTTCGGGCGCACACGCTGTTCGAACGCGATACGGACTACATCGTCAAGGACGACTCCATCGTCATCATCGACGAGTTCACCGGCCGCATGATGGAGGGCCGCCGCTTCTCGGAAGGCCTGCATCAGGCGCTTGAGGCCAAGGAAGGCGTTACCGTCCAGAACGAGAACCAGACTCTCGCGTCGATTACCTTCCAGAACTATTTCCGCCTCTATCCGAAGCTCGCCGGCATGACCGGCACGGCGATGACCGAAGCCGGAGAGTTCGCCGAGATCTACGGGCTCGAGGTCGTCGACATTCCGACCAACGTGTCGCAGGTCCGCATCGACGAGGATGACGAGGTCTATCGGACCGCGGCGGAAAAATACGACGCGATCCTGAAAGAAATTCGCGAAGCGCAGGAAAAGAAACAGCCGGTGCTCGTCGGTACCGTCTCGATCGAGAAATCGGAACTCCTGTCCACCCTGCTGAATCAGAACGGCGTCGCGCACAACGTCCTGAACGCGCGGTTCCACGAACAGGAAGCCTTCATCATCGCGCAAGCGGGCAAACCGGGCGCCGTGACGATCGCTACCAACATGGCGGGCCGCGGCACCGACATCCAGCTCGGCGGCAATCTGGAAATGCGGATAGAGGAGGAGCTGGCCAAGGTTCCGGAGAGCGAGCGCGACGCGAAAGCGGAAGCGCTGCGCACGCAGATCGAGGGCGAGGTCGCGGAGGCGAAGAAACTGGTGCTCGACGCAGGCGGCCTCTACGTCATCGGCACCGAACGCCACGAAGCCCGCCGCATCGACAACCAGCTTCGCGGCCGGTCGGGCCGCCAGGGGGATCCGGGCCGCTCGAAGTTCTACCTGTCGCTCGAAGACGACCTGATGCGCATCTTCGGCTCGGAGCGCATCGACACGATGCTGCGCAAGCTGGGCCTCGAAGAGGGTGAGGCGATTATCCATCCGTGGATCAACAAGGCGCTGGAAAAGGCCCAGAAGAAGGTCGAGGAACGGAACTACGAAATCCGCAAGAACCTGCTCAAATACGACGACGTCATGAACGACCAGCGCAAGGTCATCTACGACCAGCGCAAGGACCTGATGCTCACCGACGACGTCTCGGAGACCATCGTCGAGATGCGCGAACAGGCGATCGAAGAAGCCGTCGCCCGCTGCATCCCGGAAAAGGCCTACGCCGAACAATGGGACGTCGATGGGCTCCACGAAGAGGCGCTGCGGCTGCTGGGCCTCGACCTGCCGGTCAAAGACTGGGCGCAGGAGGAAGGCATCGCCGACGAGGAGATTCGCGCCCGTCTGACCGACGCATCCAACCGCAAGATGGCGAGCAAGACGGCGAACTACGGCGCCGAACTGATGCGCCTCGCCGAGAAAAGCCTGCTGCTCCAGCTTCTGGACCAGACCTGGAAGGAGCATCTTCTGGGCCTCGACCATCTGCGCCAGGGCATCGGGCTGCGCGCGTACGGCCAGAAGGATCCGCTGAACGAATACAAGCGCGAAGCCTTCGACATGTTCGAGACCATGCTCGCGGGCCTGCGCGAGACCGTCACCTCGGTCATGTGCCATCTCGAGATGTCGATCGACGCCGAACAGCTCGCCGCGCTCGAACAGGCCGACCGGGAAATGCAGGAAGGCCGCGTGGATCCCGCCTTTGCGGATGCGGAAATGCGCGCGACGGGGACCGACGGAATGGGCGGGGGCAGCGCGGGTATGCATCCGGCCGCCGCCGCCTCGCAGGGCAGTCCCGAGGCACGCCGCGCCACCGCCGCCGCACAGCCGGCGGAACCGCCGCCGGGCTGGGTCCAGAACGCCGCCCTCGGCCGCTGGCTGGATCCCAACGATCCCGACACCTGGGGCAAGGTGCCGCGCAATGCGTCGTGCCCGTGCGGATCGGGGAAGAAATTCAAGCAATGCCACGGGCGGGTCGGCTAGCCGCCGCCCCCCGCCTGGGCGAAATTCCAGGCGACTTCCAAAACGAATTCTGAGGGCCGGGTCGCGGCTAACCCATGTCCACGTATTTGCGCCGGCGTTCGCGGCGCAGCTTGTCGCCGTCGATGCTGCGAAGCTGGGCGAGGTGCCGCGAGATCGTCGCGCCGGCCGCCTCGATCGCGGCAGACGGCTTGCGATGCGCCGCGCCGACCGGTTCGCCGACGATTTCGTCTATGACGCCGAGCTCCAACAGGTCTTGCGCCGTCAATTTCAGCGCGTTGGCCGCATCGGTCGCGAACTTGCCGTCGCGCCACAGGATGGACGCGCAGCCTTCCGGCGAAATCACCGAATAGACGGCGTGTTCCATCATCAGGACCCGGTTCGCGGCGGCAATGGCGATGGCCCCGCCCGATCCGCCCTCGCCGATGACGAGGCTGACGATCGGCACCCGGATGTCGAGACAGGTCTCGATCGACCGGGCGATCGCTTCCGCCTGTCCTCGCTCCTCGGCGCCGATACCGGGATAAGCGCCCGCGGTATCGACGAACGTGACGACCGGTAGCGAAAAACGCTCGGCCAGGCGCATCAGCCGCTGCGCCTTGCGATACCCCTCCGGCCGGGCCATGCCGAAATTGTGGCGGACCCTGGTTTCCGTATCCGATCCCTTTTCCTGGCCGATAACGACCACGGACTGGCCGTCCAGCCGCCCGAGGCCGCCGATGATCGCATGGTCTTCCGCGTAGGCGCGGTCGCCCGCGAGCGGGGTGAACTCGTCGATCAGGGCCTTGATGTAATGGACGCAGTGCGGGCGCCCGGGGTGACGAGCGACCTGAACCTTCTGCCAGGGCGTCAGCTTCGAATAGGTCTGGTCGAGCATCCGGTCGACGCGCGACTGCAAGCGCTCGACCTCGTCGACGATCTTGATCTCGCCGTCGCCGCTCAGATGCCGCAGTTCCTCGATCTTGCCCTCGAGCTCGGCAATCGGCTTCTCGAATTCCAGAAACGGATGGATGGGTCCCTCTGCCACGTCCGATTCCCCCTAGATCCGGATGCCGGACAGCGGGTGCATGTCGCGGACCAGCGATTTCAGGCGTTCTTCAAGTACATGGGTGTAGATTTGTGTCGTCGAAATGTCTGAGTGCCCGAGCATCTGCTGTACGCTTCTGAGATCCGCCCCGTTCGCGAGGAGATGCGTCGCGAAGGCATGTCTGAGAACATGCGGTGAGACCCGAGTCGGGTCAATACCGGCGGCAACCGCTAATTCCCCCAGCAGCTTCGCGAAACGGTCCCGTGTCAGCGCCTTCGCCGGATCGCGCGACGGGAACAGCCAGGGCGAGCTGGCGCCGCGCTTCTCGAGAACGGTTTCCCGGACGGGAAGCCAGTCTTCCACCGCCTGGCGCGCCGGTCCGCCGACGGGTACCAGCCGTTCCTTGTCGCCCTTGCCGCGTACCGTGACGATGCGGCCGTCGCGCGAAAGCTGGGAGCGGCGCAGCGAAACAAGCTCGGAGACGCGGAGCCCGGTCGCATAAAGAATTTCCAGCATCGCGACCAGGCGGGTGCCGCGCCAGCCTTCCACGCCCCGTGCCGCGACGAGCAAGGCATCCACGTCCGCAAACGACAGCACCTTGGGGAGCGGCCGCCCCTGGCGCGGCCCATCGACGGTGGAAGCGGGATCGTCTTCGCGCAATCCTTCCAGCAGCAGGAACTTGTGGAACTGGCGGACGGCGGAAAGCTTGCGCGCCTGGGTTCGCGACGCGAGCCCGGCCGCCGCAAGACCCTCGATGAAATGCCGGGTCTGGCCCGCTTCGGCACGCAGCGCATCGGTGCCCTGCCGGGCGAGATCGTCGAGATACTGCTCGAGATCGCGCCGGTACGCGTCTTCGGTATTGCGGGACGCGCCGCGCTCGGCCGTCATCATTTCGAGAAAGGCACCCAGATGCCTGTCGCCGTTCGCATCAGCCATTCGGCCCCTTTCAGCCGACGAGTCGGCTCCGGGCAGGATCAGAATCCCGCCGCCAGCGCTGTTTCCACCGCCAACCGCCGCGCATCCTCTCCGAGCCCGACGTTTCGGAGTCCGAGGATAGCCTTATAACCCGCCGCATTGGACGCGAAGGTGCTGTCGCCGGTAGCCCCGGCGCCCGCGACAACGAGCAAGGCAACCTCGCCTGCCCGGCCGCCTCCGACGGCGTCGTCGAGCGCGTTCCTCCAGGCGCGGTTCAGGCCGGGCTCGAGGCTGACCATCGGCCCGTTGAGCAAATCCCGCCAGATATCGGCGGGAACCTCTCGTCCGACAGCCTCGAGAACGCTGAAATAGACCAGCGCGCGCCGCTGCGCGTTCTCCGGATCGTCGCGGCGGAGATCCCGAAGCAGGCCGCGCAGGCGTTCGGCATCGACCGGCGCGGCATCCGCGGCACCGGCGATCGCCGCGATCGGCCACAGCGATTCGGCAGCCTGCTTGATTTCCGGCGCGCGCTCGCTGTCGGCGGCAACGATGCCATACCATTCCATCGCCTCGACGATCCGGCCGCCGGCGAACAGGATGCGGGCGGCCTGACCCGCGAAATCCGGCAACGCGGCGCTGGGCCGCATGTCCGCCACGACCGGCAGGCTCGCCCGAACCGTTTCCGCGAGGCCGCCACGCTCCTTCGCGAGCTGCCACGCACGCCGCAGCACCTCCGCCTTGCCGAGCGGTACCGGCTGGGTCGCCGCCGTACGCACGAGCAGCGCGCGGATACGCGGGCTCCAGTTCCCTTCCGCCGTCGTGATCGGATTGCGCAGCTCCGCCTCGTCGAATGGAAAACGGCGATAGGATTCAACGGCTTCACTTCCCGATAAGGCGCCAACGGCCAGCGCCCGTTCGATCGCACGCAACCTCAGTTCGGGATCGACCTTGGTCGACAGCGCAATCTGTCGGACAGCGGCCGGAGCACCGTTCTTGATAATCAGCTCGTCGAGGGCATAGCCGGCCTCGATCGCCATCGAGAGCATCAGCACGCCAGGGGTCGGCGGCAGCTCGGCGTCCGCGTTCTTGAGCCCGCCGAGGCGTTCGATCACGGCAAAGAATGCTGCCGGAACGGCCGCTTCCTGCTCGCGCATCAGATCCGCGATCAGGGCCGCGCGCACATGATCGCCCGCCAACGCGAGACAGAAGGCCTGCGCCTGACGCCAGTAGAGGCCGTTATACCGGCCGGTATTGGCCGCGACCCGGCCGCAGGCATCGGCGCTGTTCCCGTCGAAGAACAGGAGTTCGGACTCTGTCTGCGCAAACTTTTCGTCCCGGCTCTCCTCGGGAATCAGCCGCAACAGGGCCAAGGCGTTCGCCACGTCGCCCATCGCGATCAGCCGGTCCACCCGCAGGCGGATGAAACTGGCGTTCGCCGGCTTTCCCTCGGGAACGACGCCGCGCGACAGGAGAAGACGCGACGCCAGCGACCGGATCGACGGCGAAACCGACGATTCGGGCATTCGCGGCATCAGCGACGCCACGACAGGCCAGGGCGCCCCGGCCCACAAGTCCGTTTCGAAGCCTTTCTCGGCGGGGCCGATCAGCCCGACGGCATCGACGTTCACTGCATCGAGCGAATTGACGACGATCTCATCCTTCGACGACGATGGTGCGGCGACGGCATCGGTACGGTCGGCCGGCGCTTCCGCGGGCGCAGGCTCCGCAAGAGGCGGCGGATCCCGCTTCAGGAGCAGGGGTTGCGCGGCAAGCGGCAGCGAAAACAGCGAAAGCGCGACGGCTGCGCCGCCCACCCATACGATGCGCCGGAAGGCGCGATCAGCGCGCAAAGCGGTCATTGGGTATGGTTTTCTCCACCGCGACCGAAGGCGCGGGTATGTCCCACGAGGCGAGAAACACCGCCCCCGCCCCCAGCAGCAGCAACGCCAGGATGATTATAAGAGATGTAAATTTGAGCTTCATTATTTTCCGGACCCTGAAAACTGCCTACCTCTAGCCCCTCGGCGAACACTCACACATACCCGCCACATTCGCCTGGAAT
>JAYQUR010000011.1:0-22497 GCA_038148075.1 Alphaproteobacteria bacterium
CGGGTAACCCGGGCGGCGGTTCGATTGGTGAGGCGCTGCCGTTGGGCGGCTGCCGTGGGCCGTTACTTCGCGGCGGCGGTCGCCTTCGGCGTGGTCTTCTCGACGTAATTCATCATCGCGTCGAGATTTTCCACGAAACGCTTCGACATGATGTCGACCGTCTTGTTGGCAGCCTTCGAAGCCATTTCCTGGCTTTCGCGGACGTTCGAGAGAACCGCTTCGAAAGCACTCTTCGCGAATTCGGCCTGCTTGGCGAGCTTGTCGGCCGGTTCCTGCGCCGAGGCAACGTCCTGGGCGAATACGCCCGCATCCTCGACAGCGGTCTGCCACAACTCGGCCTGCTTCTTGGCGAACGCCTGACAGCCTTCGACCGCAGTCTTGTTGGCGAGGTTCATCGCCTCGATATTCTTCTGCTGAAGCGCAACGAGCGCATCGACATTCATTTCGGGCATCTTCATGTCCGCCCAGATCTTGGTGACGTCCCATTCCGGGAACATCGCACCGTTCGTTTTACCAACCATTATCAACTCCTGAGAGTGGGTGTTTCGCTTGCGTACGCGGAGGTACTCGTGCCTATTCGTTAGGCGATAGTTAATGTGTGCGGTGCAGCATGTCAATGAAATTTTTTGCAGTGCACAAATTTAATCCCGCTCAAGAACGACAGAAAACCACGATATTCAACGGCAATCCGAAACCGGACTGTTTTGCACCCGCTCACAAAAAGAGTGGATTTGCCGATCCGAGCGGCAAAGTCGCGCGAACCGGTCTAGTCGGAAAGGCGGGATCGCCTGGCCCCGCGGTCCATGAAAGCGATCAGACGCTCGGCACGGCGCAGGCTGCGGTCGAGATAGGCGGTCGTGGGCGACAGGTCTTCGGTATCGTCGCGAAGCCAGATTCGCAGGGCGGACAGGTAGATTGCCGCGAGCCCTTTCACGCGCAGGAGACCGAGAGGTCCCGACGCGCTGACGCCTGCCGCCTCGAGCGACCAGGCCATCGACCGCGCGAAAGCGGGCGCGCTGCACAGCACCGACGCCGGATCGCAGCCAATGTCGCGCACGATCGAGCGGACGGCGGCTTTGTGCTCCGACAGCGCATCGAGACGGCGCAGAATCACGTCGAGAAGCCGTTCGCGCGTGGGTTCGGAAGCGTCTGCGAAATCGTGGTCGGCCATGACGGCGGCGTCGGTCCGCGTCATGAAAGCCCTCAGGAAGGCGGCCTTGTCGGGAAACTGTTCCCGTACCCGACCCAGACTGGCTCCGGATTCGCGGGCGATCGCTTCCATCGTTACCCGACGCCAGGGCATCTCCCCGGCAAGCGCCAAAGCCGCATCCAGAATCCGGTCGGCGCCGGGTTCGCGCTTCTTCGCCTGTTTCGCCATAACCGCCGCCTCCTAACGCTTTGGAGTATAACAGTTTTAGGCAACCGTGCTAAATTACCCGCCGGACGAAACGATTAACGCGGCCACCAGGTACTGACATATGCACGGATCCGTGCCGGTCAACATCGCAAAGGCGCTCCAGCGCGTCCCCCGCCTCACGCAGGCGGAGGAGTGCGATCTGCTAGAGCGGGTACGCCTGGGTGACCGGCGAGCGCGCGAACGGCTCGTGCTCAGCCAGCTTCGCTTCGTCATCCGCATCGCCGGACGATATCGGCGCCATCATGGCTGCACGCTGCAGGACCTCGTTCAGGAGGGCACGGTCGGTCTGATGGAAGCGATCCGTCGCTTCAATCCGGAGCGCGGCGTCCGGCTGTCGACATACGCGGTGTGGTGGATACGCGCCGCCATTCAGGATTACGTCGTCCGTTCGGGCGCAGCGGTGCGGGTCGCGACGACCCCCCGCCACCGCTCTATGCTTTTCAGCCGCGCATTCGCGGAAGCCGATGCCGCCCGAACCGAAATTGCGCAACGCATCGCCAGGCGTTTCAATACCACCGTGGACGACGTCAAAAGCTTCGCCCAGCGTTTGCGTCAGTCCGACCAGTCGCTGGACGACTCCTCGTCCGCGAGCCGGCGGTTGGTGGAGACGCTCGCGACCGACCTGGAGAATCCGGAGAGCGCGCTGGAACGGAAACGGACACGTCTGGAGCTCGTCCGGCGACTGCGTGCCGCCGTGCCGCGGCTGACACGGCGCGAACGCCAGATTTTGCGCCGCCGGTTCCTGTCCGAAAAGAAGGAAAGCCTCGCCAAGATCGGAAGGGATCTCGGCCTGTCCAAGGAGCGGGTGCGTCAGCTCGAGGCGCGCGCGATCCAGAAGCTGAGAACCGTGCCGGACGCCGTGCCGACGCTCTAGATCGGGCTGAAGCGCTGCCGGGTCAGCCGGCGAGTTCGCGCGACCGGCGTGTCGCGGCCGCGATGGCCCGCGACATCAGGGCGGGAAGACCGTCGTCAGCCATCAGCACTTCAAGCGCGGCAGCCGTCGTCCCGCCCGGGCTGGTGACGTTCTGGCGGAGAACGCTGGCCGGCTCGTCGGACAGGCGCGCGAGTTCGCCCGACCCGCTGACCGTTGCGCGCGCGAGACGCTCCGCGATATCGGCGGGAAGCCCCTGCTCCTCGCCCGCCTTCGCCATGCATTCGATGAGATGGAAAACATAGGCCGGCCCGCTGCCCGAGACCGCCGTTACGGCATCGATAAGACTTTCGTCCTCGACCCAGACTGCCTCGCCGACGGCCTCCAGAAGATTCTGGCAAACCGCGCGCTGCGCGTCGCTGACGTTGGTGTTAGCGCAGGCGGCCGTGATGCCGCGCCCGACGGCAGCGGGCGTATTGGGCATCGTGCGGACGATGGCCGCGCCGGTCCCGAGCTGTCCCTCGAAATATCCGATAGTTCGGCCGGCCGCGATCGACAGCATGGCGGCACCCGTCTCGGCGACGGGTTTGTAAGCCGGCACGATATCGTCCATGCCCTGCGGCTTGACCGCGAAGACGACGACGTCGGCAACGAAGCCGGCAGGGAGGTCGTCATGACCCGCAACGACGGCGACGCCGGTGTCGTCCGCCAGCGCCCGCGCCGCGTCTTCGAACGGCTCCACGACAGCGACATCGGCGGGCGCGGTTCCGCGCGCGAGCCAGCCGCGTAACATCGCGCCGCCCATTTTGCCGCCGCCGACGAGAAGGATTTTGGGGTTGCCGCTCATGGGTCGGAGCCCGTCAGGCTTCGCCCGCGGTTTCAAGTATCGCCGCGGCCATCGCCTCCTCCGGATCCTTGCCGCCCCAGATGACGAACTGGAAAGCCGGGTAGTAGCGCTCGCATTCCGTGAAGGCGATCTCGACGATGTCTTCCAGCTGCTCGACGCTTGCGCCCTGCGCGCCGCGCAGCAAAAGCGCATGGCGGAAGACGGGCAGACCGTCGTCGGACCAGAGATCGAAATGTCCGACCAGCAGGCGTTCGTTGATGATGGCGAGAAGCGGGTGGATCGAGTCGGATTTCTTCTCGGGCACCCGCATATCGAACGCGCAGGCGAACAGCAGCGCCTGCACCTCGGCGTGCCACGAGACGAACATCCGGTAATCGCACCAGTGGCCGCTTATTTCGATGGCGATATCGCTCTCGCCGGACCGCTCGAAAAGCCAGTCATGCCGGCTGGCGATCTGTTCCACCTGATCGAGCGGATTCGGAAAGGATTTCGAGAATTCCTTGCTGAGCGCAGTCACGCCTGTCCCCCTAAACGTTGCAGGGCAGCCCGCCCCCGCCATTGCGGCCGAAATATCGGCAAAAAACGCTATATGGAGGGTTTTCGCTGCACATCGCTACAATATTTAGCGTGCCAGAAGCGGATTCGAGGCGCAAGGCAAATTGGGGGATCAGCCGCGGCCAACCACAAAATGTAGTGGATAAGTCGAAAACGGGGCGCTCGCCCCCAGACTGAAGACGGCTGCGATCAGCCGCTCTTGTCTGCCGCTTTCGCGCCCCTGGCCGGGGAAGACGCTTTCGCTTTTGCCGGCTTCTCGGTTTTCCCGGCAAGCGCTGCTTCCAGGGCGGCGACGCGTTCTTCCAGGCGTTCCTGCTCGCGTCGGGCGTTTACGGCCATTTCGCGGACAGCCTCGAACTCGTCGCGGCTGACGACGTCCATGTTGGAGAGAATTCGGTCGATCTGATGCCGGACGAGGGTCTCCAGTTCGCGGCGGACGCCCGCGAGCGCCCCCATCGCTCCGCCCGCGACCCGGGCTGCATCGTCGAAAACGCGGTTCCGGCTATCCATGGTCTATTCTCCTCAGCGCCGCCACAATACGATATCGATCTGTTTCCGCAAGGCGGCCGTGCTTGCCGCGGCAACCTGCGACACATATAACCACGCACGTCTGATGGGAAACGGCATTACATGATCGTTGTCACCGGCGGCGCCGGCTTTATCGGCTCCAACATCGTGCGCGCGCTCGAAGCGCGCGGCCGGCGAGACGTCGTCGTCTGCGACCGGCTCGGCGACGACGACAAGTGGAAGAACATCGCCAAACGCGAGCTGGCCGACATCGTCGCGCCGGAAGATATCCGCACGTTTCTCGGCGACAACGCCGCAGAGATCGAGACGATATTCCATATGGGTGCGATCTCGGCAACGACGGAACGCGATGCGGATGCGATCGTCGCGAACAATTTTCGCCTGTCTCTCGATCTTTGGAACTGGTGCGCAGCGAACGAAACGACGCTGATCTACGCGTCGTCGGCGGCGACTTACGGCGACGGCGACCGGGGCTTCGCCGACGACGACAGCATCGAGGGGCTCGCCGCGCTGCGGCCGATGAACGCCTACGGTTGGTCGAAACACGCCTTCGATCGCCGCGTCGCACGCATCGTGTCGGAGAACGGCCGGCGCCCGCCGCACTGGGCAGGCCTGAAATTCTTCAACGTCTACGGGCCGAACGAATATCACAAGGGCGGCCAGATCAGCGTCGCGCTCAAGAATTTCCGCGAGATTTCGGAAACCGGCCGGGCCGTGCTTTTCCGCTCGCACAATCCGGACTACGCGGACGGGGGTCAGAGCCGCGATTTCGTCTGGGTCGGCGATTGCGTCGACGTGGCGCTGTGGCTTGCCGAGACCCCCGCGGCGAAGGGCATCTTCAACGTCGGCACCGGCGAGGCGCGCGCGTTCGCCGACCTCGCCCGAGCCGTATTCGCGGCCATGGGCGTGCCGGAGCGGATCGATTTCGTGGATACGCCGGAAGCGATCCGCGACCGCTATCAGTATTTTACCCAGGCGGAGACGACGCGCCTGCGGGCTACGGGATACGACCGCCCCTTTACCTCTCTCGAGGATGGCGTCGCCGCCTATGTGGGGGACTATCTCTCGACCGGCGACGCCTACGCATAACCGCCGGAATCGCACCGGATGCTGAGCCTCACCTTTCCCGCCATCGATCCGGTTATCGTAGAGATCGGACCGTTCGCAATTCGCTGGTACGCGCTGTCCTATATCGCGGGCATCGTCCTCGCCTGGCGCTACATGATCTGGCTCACCCGAAAGAGTCCCATCGGAATCGGCAAGGCGGAGGTGGACGACTTCGTCGTCTGGGCGACGATCGGCGTGGTACTCGGCGGACGCATCGGATACGTGCTGTTCTACAAACCCGCCTTCTTCCTCGACAATCCGATGGCGGCGTTCGCCGTCTGGCAGGGCGGCATGTCGTTCCATGGCGGGCTCATCGGCGTCATCGTCGCCGTCTTGCTGTTTGCGCGAAAACGCGGCTTTCCCTGGCTCGGCGTCACCGACCTCGTCGCGTGCGGCGCACCGCTGGGCCTGATGCTCGGCCGCATCGCCAATTTCATCAACGGCGAACTGTACGGCCGGGTGACGGATTCGACGCTCGGCATGGTGTTTCCCGGCGCCGGCCCGCTGCCGCGCCATCCGAGCCAGCTCTACCAGGCAACCATGGAAGGACTCGTCCTGTTCGTCGTCCTGTTCTGGTTCGCCCGGAAGCCCGCAAGCTTCGAGCGCCACGGCTTTCTGTCGGGCGTCTTCCTGACGGGCTATGCGTGCGCGCGGGCGATCGGCGAGCTGTTCCGGCAGCCCGACGCCCATATCGGCTTCCTCGTCGCCGGCACGACCATGGGCCAGTGGCTGTCGCTGCCTCTGCTGCTGCTCGGCCTGTGGCTGATTGCGAGGTCGCGAAAAGATGTCGCCCCTTGAGGCGCTGATTCGCGAGCGGATCGCAGCCGAGGGCCCGCTGCCGGTCGACGCCTATATGGCAATGGCGCTGGGCCACCCCGAATACGGCTATTACCGCAAACGAGACCCGCTCGGCGCGGCTGGTGATTTTGTCACAGCGCCGGAAATCGGCCAGGTCTTCGGCGAACTGATCGGCCTGTGGGCCGCCGTCGTCTGGCAGCAGATGGGATCGCCGGGCCGCATCGTTCTCGCCGAATGCGGGCCGGGCCGCGGCACGCTGATGGCGGATGCGCTGCGTGCGGCGGAAAGGGCAGCGGGCTTTCCTGAGGCCGCGGAGGTGCATCTCGTCGAGACGAGCCCGGCGCTGCGCGACCGCCAGCGCGAAACCCTGTCAGGCCGCAACCTCGCCTGGCACGACACGGCGGGGGAGCTGCCGGACGGTCCGCTGATACTGATCGCCAACGAATTCCTGGACGCCCTTCCCGTCCGCCAGGTCGTTCGGACGGAAACCGGCTGGCACGAACGCTGCATCGGTATCGAAGACGACGGGTTCGCCTTCGTCGCCGGCCCCGCCGCGCCCGACGCATCCGAAATGCTCCCGGCAAGCCTTACCGGAGCGACCCCGGGCACGATCTTCGAGTTTTCGCCGGAATCGCGCTCTTTCGCCGAATGGGTCGCAGCGCGGCTGGCGCGCGACGGCGGCGCGGCCTTGTTCGTCGATTACGGCCACGCGCCTTCCGCCGCCGGCGACACGCTGCAGGCCGTTCGCAGGCATGCCTATACAGACCCGCTGGCGAACCCGGGCGACGCGGACCTCACCGCGCATGTCGATTTCGACGCGCTTGGGCGGCGGATACGCGCCGGCGGCGCGCGCACTTACGGCCCGGTCCCGCAGCGGCAATTCCTGATCTCGCTCGGCATCCTGCAACGCACCGAGCAGTTGACGCGGAATGCGGCACCGGACGCGGCACAATCGGTCCTCGCCGCAACGAAGCGGTTGATCGACCCGGACGAGATGGGCAACCTGTTCAAGGTGCTCGCGGCGACCGGACCGGCCGCCGCATCGCCGCCCGCATTCGAATAGGACGGAAGTGACTCCTTCCATGCTGAAGGCTCGGACGCTCGACGACCACCGCGGCATCGCCCACGCGTTCTTCACCCGCGAAGGCGGTGTCAGCGGCGGCATCTACGCATCCCTCAATTGCGGTGCCGGCTCTGACGACCGGCCGGAGAACGTGCTGGAGAACAAGCGCCGCGCCGCGGCGGCGCTGGGCTTTGGCGAGGACGCGCTGACGACGCTCTATCAGGTGCACAGCGCCGAGGTCGTGACGGTCGGCGACCCTGCAGACGTCCGAGCCAACCGGCCGAAGGCCGACGGCATGGTGACGGACCGGACCGGCATCGTTCTTGGCATCCTGACGGCGGATTGCGCGCCTGTCCTGTTCGCCGATCCGGCCAACCGCGTGATCGGCGCGGCCCACGCAGGCTGGCGCGGCGCGCTTTCGGGCGTAGTAGAGACGACGGTCCGCGCGATGGAATCGCTCGGTGCCCAACGGACATCCATCGCCGCCGCCGTCGGGCCCTGCATCGCGCAGGACTCCTATCAGGTGGGACCGGATTTCCCCGACGCCTTTCTCGCGGACGACGCGGCGAACGCAGCGTTCTTCGCGCCCGACGCCGAAGAAGACGGCAGGCACCGGTTCGATTTGCGCGGCTATGTCCTGTCGCGACTGCGGACCGCCGGCATCGCAGCCGCGGAGGCCCTGGACGTCGACACCTACACCGAAGACGGCCATTTCTTCAGCTATCGGCGCACCTGCCACCGGGGCGAACCGGATTACGGCCGGGGCCTGTCCGCCATCGCGCTTGCGTCGGACTGACCGGCATGCCCTACATGATCATCTTCGTTTTCGCGTTGCTCATCTGCTTGATGGTGAGCTGTGCGATCTAGAAGAATCATCGGCGTCTGGCTCGCGCTGGCGGCGCTGCTCGGCGCCTGCCAGCCCTTGCCGCAGCCGTTTCGCCCAGACGACGCCCGGCGGGCCGCGAACCCGTTGCTTGACCTTCCGGACGGGGCGGGCGTGCTCGTCCTGCCGGTGACCGGCATGCGGGCCGACACGGGCCCGGCGCTCGCGCGGGAGATGGCGGATGCGCTGCTGAACCGCAACCTGCCCGCCTCCACGGAATCGGCAGCCCGAAGCAGCTTCCGGCTGCGCGGCGACGCCATCGCCATCTCGCTGATCCCGGGTCGCACGCAGATCCGCCTGACCTGGAAACTGTACGACGGGACCGGCGCCCAACGAGGTGAACACGTTCTCGATCTTGCGACCCGTAGCGCCGCTTGGGACCAGGGCAGGCCCGGCCTGATCCGGGACCTCGCGGTAAAATCCGCCGGACCGCTTGCCGCGATGATCCAGGGACCCGAGGTCCGGAAAAGGGCGGTGCAATCCGGCCCCCTGACCTGGGTCGCGCCGATCGAGGGCGCGCCTGTGATCGCGGCTTCGCTGCTCCGCACCGAACTGGAAGCCTCGCTCCGCAGCCGCAATTTCCGGATCGTGTCCGATCCCGCGCCGGACGGCCTGTCGGTCATGGGCAGGGTGTCCCGGCAAGCCACCGGGAAAGACTTGTTCCGGTTGTCGGTGGCCTGGTCGGTCGTCGGAGCCGGGGGACGTCCGGTCGGCACCGTCCGGCAAGCCAACGACGTAACAACGAACGATCTCGAGAACGGGTGGCCGGCGCTCGCGCGCGGCATCGCAACGGGCGCCGCCGCGGGTATCGGCGATGCCGTCCGGAAAGCCGGTGCCGTCGGAACGAGCGGCCGCTGAGAATCGGGCGGCGTTTACTCGTCCGGAGGCCGCTGGTAATTTGCCCGGGCGTCGGCGTCGGGGAGCGGACGCGGGGTAACATCGACGATCGACAGGCGCTCCGCCGTCGATGCCGGAACGGGCACAAATGAAAATTATCGCCTGCAACAGCAACCGGCCTCTGTCCGAGGCGATTGCCGCATATCTCAATCTGCCGCTGACCAAGGCGAGCGTCCGACGCTTCTCCGACATGGAGTGTTTCGTCGAAATCCAGGAAAACGTCCGCGGCGAGGACGTGTTCATCATCCAGTCGACGTCCTATCCGGCGAACGACCATCTGATGGAGCTTCTCGTCGCGCTCGATGCGGTGCGCCGGGGTTCCGCCAGCCGCATCACAGCGGTGATGCCCTATTTCGGCTACGCCCGGCAGGACCGCAAGTCTGGTCCGCGGACGCCGATCTCGGCCAAGCTCGTCGCAAACCTGATCACCGTCGCCGGCGCCGACCGCGTCCTCACGATGGACCTGCATGCCGGCCAGATTCAGGGCTTTTTCGACATCCCGCTGGACAATTTGTTCTCGGCGCCGGTGTTCATCCGACATATCGAGGACAATTTCGACAAGGAAGACCTGATCATGGTCTCGCCGGACGTCGGCGGCGTCGTGCGCGCGCGGGCGTTCGCGAAGCGGCTGGAAACCGATCTCGCCATCATCGACAAGCGCCGCGAACGCGCGGGCGTCTCCGAGGTAATGCACATCATCGGCGACGTGAAGGACCGGACCTGCATCCTCGTCGACGACATCGTCGATTCCGGCGGGACGCTGTGCAATGCGGCCGAGGCCCTGATGGAGGCCGGCGCAAAGGCGGTCCATGCCTATATCACCCACGGCGTGCTCTCCGGCGGCGCGGTCAGCCGCGTGTCGTCGTCGCCGCTCAAAAGCATGGTGATCACGGATTCGATCCTCGGCACCGAGGCGGTCCGGGTCGCCAGCAACATCGACCAGATTTCCATCGCCCCGCTGATGGGCGAGGCCATCGACCGCATCAGCGACGCCCGATCGGTCTCCAGCCTGTTCGACTGAGGTGCCCGGGGCGGCAATGCCCCTCCAGATCGTTTGACTAGGCCGACACGAGCGGTTAAAAACGCGCGCCCCGCCGGGTTCGGCGGGGTTTTCGGTTGGCTTGCACAGGTGTGCGGCCGCCCCGAAATGCTGCGATCCGGCACCCCTGGAGGCCGGCGCATTCATCAACAGGAGACAGATCATGGCCGAGGTCAGAACGATTGCCGCCTCGCCGCGACAGGCCGCAGGTAAGGGGTCCGCGCGCCAGGCTCGCCGCGATGGAATGGTGCCCGCCGTCATTTACGGCAACAAGGAAGAACCCGTCATGCTGACGATCGAACGTCGCGTGCTGGTTCAGGAACTGGATAACCCTCAGTTCTTCATCGAACTGGTGGACGTGGAGCTGGACGGAAAGAAACACCGCGTCCTGGCCCGCGACGTGCAGTTCCATCCCGTGTCCGACACCCCGATGCACGTCGATTTTCTCCGCTTCGATCCGAACCGGAAGATCACGGCGGCCGTGCCGGTGGTGTTCGAGGGCGAGGACGAATCGCCCGGCCTGCGCAGCGGCGGCGTGCTCAACATCGTGCGTCACGAGGTCGAGGTGCTCTGCACCGCCGACAATATTCCGCCCGAACTCATCCTGCAGCTTGCGGGCCTCGAGGTCGGCGATTCGGTGCACGCGAGCAGCGTCACGCTTCCGGACGGTGTCGAGTTCACCATTACGGACCGCGACTTCACCATCGCGACCATCGCCGCCCCCACCGTCGTCGTTGAAGAAACCGGAGACGCAGAGGGCGAAGAAGGCGAAGGCGCCGGGGGCGAAAGCGAGGCCGAGGGCGGCGACGACGAGGCCGACGGCGGCGAAGACGGCGGCGACGGCGAAGAGAACTAACTCTTCCTTACCGCCGGTCGTGGCGGAGGAACGTCCATGCTTATTCTCGCGGGCCTCGGCAATCCGGGTCCCAAGCACGCCAAGCAACGTCACAATATCGGGTTCATGGCGGCGGATGAGATCATCCGCCGCTACGACCTGTCTTTGCGTCAGTCGCGTCACCAGGCCTACGTCGCCGAAGGCACGATCGCCGGCGAGAAGATCCTGCTGCTGAAGCCCAAGACATTCATGAACGAATCCGGCCGCGCTCTCGGTTCGGCCGTTCGGTTTCACAAACTGCGGCCGCTCGCCGTCACAGTGCTGTACGACGAGCTGGACCTCGCACCCGGCAAGGTGCGGGTGAAGATGGGCGGCGGCCACGCCGGCCATAACGGCATCCGCAGCATCAGTTCGCATATCGGCCAGGATTTCCGGCGCGTCCGTATCGGCATCGGTCATCCGGGCGACAAGAAGCGGGTGCACAAGTACGTACTGTCCGATTTCAGCCGCACCGAGATGGCGTGGGTGGAACGGACGGTCGATGCCATTGCCGAAGCACTGCCTCTGCTGATCGAAGGCGACGACCCGGGGTTTATGACGCGCGTCGCCTATCTTGCGCCGCCGCCCGCGACGGAAAAGGCGGAAGACGCGAAAAAGGATAACGACTGATGGGATTCCAATGCGGAATCGTCGGCCTGCCCAACGTCGGCAAGTCGACGCTCTTCAACGCGCTGACCGCGACCGCCGCGGCCGAGGCGGCAAACTATCCGTTCTGCACCGTCGAGCCGAATACCGGCCGCGTCGCCGTGCCGGACGATCGCCTTCACACCATCGCCGAACTCGCCAAGTCGGCGAGCATCGTGCCGGCGCAGCTCGAGTTCATGGACATCGCGGGCCTGGTCGAGGGCGCGAGCCGCGGCGAAGGGCTGGGCAACCAGTTCCTCGGCCATATCCGGGAAGTCGCGGCGATCGCGCACGTCCTGCGGTGTTTCGAGGGCGAAGGCGTTACCCACGTCTCGGGCCGGGTCGATCCGCTGGCCGACGCCGACGTCGTCGAGACCGAACTGATGCTCGCGGACCTGCAGAGCCTCGAACGCCGCACCGACGGCCTCGTCAAGCGTGCGCGCGGCGGCGACAAGGAATCGAAAGCCATGCTCGACCTGGTCGAGCGCGCCAAGGCGGCGCTGGAGGACGGCAAGGCCGCGCGTACGGTGGAAATCTCGAAGGACGAGCGCCCGCTTTTCCGCCAGATGCAGCTCCTGACAGCTAAGCCGGTGATGTATGTCTGCAACGTCGACGAGGAGTCCGCGGCGACGGGCAACGCCCTGTCGGAGAAAGTGGCGGCGCGCGCCGCCGAACAGAACGCCGCCTGCGTCGTCGTCTCCGCCGCCATCGAGGCGGAGGTCGCCCAACTGGACGACGCCGAGGAGAAGAAGGAGTTCCTGGAAAGCCTCGGGCTGGAACGCACGGGGCTGGAGCGGGTCATTCGCGCCGGCTACGAGCTGCTCGGCCTGATCACCTATTTCACCGCCGGGCCAAAGGAATCGCGCGCCTGGACGATCCCCGACGGCTACAAGGCGGTCGACGCGGCGGGCGTGATCCACACGGACTTCGCCAAGGGCTTCATCTGCGCGGAGACGATCTCCTACGCCGACTATATCGCCTATAAGGGCGAGCACGGCGCCAAGGAAGCGGGCAAGATGCGCCAGGAAGGACGGGAGTACCTCGTCAAGGACGGCGACGTGATCCTTTTCCGTTTCAACGTCTGACGCGAATCGTTAGATTGCGAGCGAGGCGGCGGGAATACCGGCCGCCCGCGAACAACAGGGTTCGCTCGAACCCGGAATTCTGGGACCAAGAAAGGGAAATACCAATGGGAGAGATGATCTCGCTTAACGCCAGCGACGGACACACGCTGGGCGCCTACAAAGCCGAACCGTCGGGAACGCCGAAGGGCGGCCTCGTCGTGATCCAGGAAATCTTCGGCATCAACGGCCAGATCCGCCGCACCGCCGACTATTTCGCGCAGCAGGGCTATCTCGTGGTCGCGCCGGCGCTGTTCGACCGCGTCGAGCCCGGCATCGAGCTCGGCTACAACGAGACCGATTTCGGCAAGGGCCGCGAGACGCGCGGCAAGCTCACCGACGACATGATCCAGGCCGACGTCCAGGCCGCGGTCAACGAAGCGGCGGCGGGCGGCAAGGTCAGTGTCATCGGCTTCTGCTTCGGCGGCTATGCGACGTTCCTGGCGGCCTGCAAGGTCGACGGCGTCTCCGCGGCCATGCCGTTCTACGGCGGCGGCATCGCGGCCAAGGTCGGCGAAATGTCGCCCCGGTGCCCGACGCAGTTCCACTTCGGCGACAAGGACGCGGCGATCCCGCTCGACGACCTGCAGAAGATCAAGGACGCGAACCAGGACAGCCCGCTCTACGTCTACGACGATTCAGGCCATGGCTTCACCTGCGACGACCGCGACTCGTTCAACCCGGGCGCCACCGAGCGCGCGTTCGCCCGCGCCCTCGACTGGATTGGCCAGCACGCGGCCTGACCCTTCGGACCGGAAAGAACGGAAACCCTCCCCCGGCAACGGGGGAGGGTTTTTCGTTTCGGGCTTGGCTTTTTCTAGCGCAGCGCGGCTTCGATATTCCCGCCGTCGACGGTCAGGACGGCCGCCGTCGTCTTCTTCGAAAGCGCGAGATCGACAAAGGCCTGCGCGACGTCGTCGGCCGTGACCTCCTGCCCGAGAAGGTTGCCAGCCATGTAGTCCGCTTCGCTCAGGCCCCGCGCCTTCGACCGCGAGCTGATCATGTCGGCGGTCAGCAGACCCGACCGGATGCGGTCGGCATTGACCGCGTTCGACCGGATGCCGTCGGCGCCATGGTCGAGCGCATACTGCCGCGACAGGAACAGCGTCGCCGCCTTCGGCAGGCCGTACGGCCCGAAGTTGCGGCCGGGATTGACCGCTTGCTTCGATGTATTGAAAAGCAGGGACCCGCCGGTTCCCTGCGCCTTCATAATGGACACAGCCGCCTGCGCACAGCGCTGATGGCCCCAGAAATTAAGCTCGAAACTGTCGCGCAGCGTCTTTTCGTCGACATCCCCGATCCGGCCCTGCCAGGCGGCGCCCGCATTCGAGACCAGGATGTCTAACCCGCCATAGACGCGGCAGATCTCGGCGAACGCCTTGTCGACCGACGCCTGGCTGGTCACGTCGCAACGCACCGCGAGTCCGCCGAAGGACGCCGCCGCCGCTTCGGCCGCTTCGAGATCGCGATCGAGAACGGCAACCTCCGCGCCTTCCCGCGCGAAGGCCGCAGCCGTCGCCCGGCCGATCCCGGAGGCGCCCCCGGTCACCGCAACGACATGCCGGGCGAGCGGTTTCTCCGCCGCCTTGCCGAGCTTCGCCTGTTCGAGCGACCAGTATTCGATCTCGAAGATGTCCTTTTCGGGAATGCAGCGGTAGCGGCCGATAGCCTCCGCATCGGCTATGACGCGCGCGGTCGTTTCGGCGAGATCGGCCGCGATCCGCGCATCCTTGGCGGACTTTCCGAGCCCGAACAGCCCGACGCCCTGGACGAGGATGACGCGCGGCAGCGGATCGAGCGCGGTCTTCCTGGTCTTCAGCTTCGCGTTGTGTTTCGCGAAATAGCGCTCATAGGACCGCTCGTACGCATCGAACGCCTTCGCGGCCGCCTTGGCGAACTCTTCGAGATCGCCGGCCCTGGGCGCCGGCAGAATCAGCGGCTTGGGTTTCGTGCGGATGACGTGATCCGGCGTCACCGGCCCGGTGGTGGCATAGCGCGAGACCTCCGCGCCGTTGACGAAGGCCAGCGCGTCCCTGGAATTACGGAAGTCGAGAACCATGCGTCGCCAGTCGTCGGCGGTCGGGTCAGCGGCAAGGCCGCGCAGAACGGGCGCGATTTCCTCGACGCTCGCAAGCTTGGACGGCATGCGAACGGGCGCGAACGAAGTCGGGCGTTTCCCGCCGCCCTTCGCGGCGATGTGCTTCTCCGCGACGGAGACAAGATCGATCATTCGCTCATACGCCTCGCGCGCGGTCTCGCCGAACGAGAAAATGCCGTGCTTGAGCAGGATGAGGCCCTCGACCTCAGGGTTCTTCTCGTAGACCCGCGCACAGGCCTGCGCGAGATCGAAGCCGGGCATGATGTAGGGCACGAGGCCGACCCGGGTGCCGTACAACTCCTTGCAGATCGCCGACGCATCGGCCTGGTCGGTGATCGCGAGAACGGCGTCGGAATGGGTATGGTCGACGAACTTGTGCGGCAGGAACGCATGCAGCAGCGTTTCGACCGAAGGGTTCGGCGAGGCCGAATCCAGCAGCGCGCCGCGCTGGGCATTGACCATGTCCTCGTCGGACAGCTTCCCCAGCCTGCGGAGTTTCCGGATCGCATCGAGGCGCACCGCCGGCAGGCCGGGCGGTTCGATATCGCCCATATCCCAGCCCGATCCCTTGACGCACAGCACCTCGACCGCGTCGCCGGCCGTGTCGGTCATCACCGTCTTCACCGAGGTATTGCCGCCGCCGTGCAGCACAAGGCGCGGATCGTTGCCGAGCAGGCGCGTCGTGTAGACCCTTAGGGCGAGATCCTCGCCGACGCCCGACTTCGCGTATGCGCGCACCGCCCGCCGCGCATCGCGATCGGACCATTTGCTTTTCATGGAAATTCCGCCTCCGGTTTCGTCGGCGCGCAACCTGATGCAACGACGGGTGTTTTTCAAGACCGCAGTTTTCGGCCCTCTTCGACGCTGAATTCCCCCGGTTTACCAAGCCTTTACCAAACCCGACGACAATCGGGACACGATTTGCGGCGTCTTCCGCTGCACGGGGGATTCGATGGCTGGAACGTACAGACCGATCGGTATCCTGGCCTTTTCCGCCATCTTGCTGTGCTGGGCGGTCGGCCAGGCATCCGCGACGCCGAAGTCGGCGACGGACAAGTCTGCGGAAATGCCGGCGAAGCCGGCAGGCAAGGATCTGTGCGCGACCGGAATGCGGCAATCGCCCATCGATATCGAGGATACCGATGCCGCCGGAATGCGAAAGCTCGGCTTTCGCTACAAACTCTCGCTGGTAACGCTGTCGAATGCGGACGGTGGCCTGTCCGGTACGTACGGCGGCGGCAGCAGCGTCTATATCGGCAAGGACAACTTCGATCTCCGGACCATCGCCTTCCGGACGCCGAGCGAACATCGCGTCCTCGGCCGCCGCTTTCCGGCGGAAATCCAGTTCCTGCACCGGAGCGCCGAAGGGCGGCTCGCGGTCGTCAGCGTTCTCGTAGTGGAAGGGCGCGAGAACCTCGTCTTCCGCGAGATTATAGAACGGCTTCCGGCAGGCCCGGGCGGATCGATCGCGGATCCGAAAATCCTGATGAACGCGCGCGACCTCCTGCCGGAACTCGGCAGCTACATTCGCTATAGCGGTTCGCTCACGGCGGCGCCCTGCACCGAAGACGTCGACTGGTACGTGATGGCGCAGCCGGTCCGCATGTCGGAAAATCAGATCGCGCGCGTCCGCAGCGCGGTCGGCGACAACGCGCGCGACATCCAGCCGCGCAACGGACGCTACCTGCTGCAATCGGCGATGGGGAACTGACATGACGGTCTGTTCCCGCAACGCTCTGTACCTGCTTGCCCTGCTGACCCTGGGTGGCTGCGGCGTGGGTTCGGCGGTCGAAGAAATGGCGACTACGGTCGTGGAAGCGGTCAAGGCGCCCATCGAGGCGGTCTCGACGCCCAAACGGCCGGAAACCGACGATTCGAGGTTCGACACGATTCCGTTCGCATCCGCCTACTGCAAGGGCGACGCGGAGGAAGCAGTCGCGACGACGCGCGAGTTCGTCCAGAAACATCCCCAATCCCCCAAGGCGCATTTGCTGTACGGCGTCGCACTCGACCTTTCGGGGCGCGGCGTGATGGCCTATCGCGCCCTCGCCCCCCTGGCGGCAGCCCGCCACGGCAACGCCGCCGTGCTCAAATGCGGTGACGACTTCGTCTATTCCGGGACCGTCTCGGAAGTGGCCCAACGACGCCTGTTCGAGATCAAAACCCGCCTCGAAAAACTCGGACTGGTCTTCCCGCTGCCCGAGCCGGCGGCGGTCGAGACGACCTCGAAGAACCTGTTCGCCCTCGCGGCAATGGCGCCGACGCGTATCGCTGAGAAACCGCTGCCGCCGCAGGAAGTCAAATCGGCAATCGTGATCCCGCCCAAAGCGCCGGTAGCGGAGAAAGCGCCCGTCGTCCTCAAAAAACCGGAACCCGGCGACGGAGTACCGCGCCCGGCGCGCAAACCGGCGCGCGGGACCCACTTCGTTCACCTCGGCTCCTACAAATCGTCGAAGATGCTCGAGCGCGGCTGGCAGCAGCTACAGAAACGCTTTTCGAAGATCCTCGGCAGCGAGGAGAAATCCGTCAGCCGCGTGGATCTCGGCAAACGGGGCAAGTTCCTGCGGCTCGGCGTGCGCGCGGCGGACAGCCGGTCCGCCGGCCGCCTGTGCAGCCGCCTCAAGTCGAGCGGCCAATACTGCTCCGTGTTTCGGACGGGCAGAAGCTGACGCCTGATTCTTCGTCGATTCCAGCCTGCATTTGCCGAGAACCTAAACCCCGGCGTTTTCCGGATAGAGCTGCGCCAGCCCCTCCGTCGACGCAGCGCACACCCCGCGTTCCGTAATCAACCCCGACACCAGCCGCGCCGGCGTCACGTCGAACGCGTAGTTGGCGGCATCGCTGCCGTCGGGCGCGATGCGTACCGAGACGATCTCGCCCGAATCCGTCTTTCCGGTCATGACCGTCACTTCCGCCGCGTCGCGCTCCTCGATGGGCACGTCGCGCACGCCGTCCTCGATGGTCCAGTCGATGGTCGGTCCCGGGAGCGCGACGAAGAACGGCACGCCGTTGTCGTGCGCCGCGAGCGCCTTCAGGTAGGTGCCGATCTTGTTGCACACGTCGCCGGCCGCCGTCGTGCGGTCCGTGCCGGTAATGCACAGATCAACCTGTCCGTGCTGCATCAGATGGCCGCCGGCGTTATCGACGATCAGCGTATGCGGCACGCCGTGCCGGCCGAGCTCCCATGCGGTGAGGCTCGCACCCTGGTTCCGGGGACGCGTTTCGTCGACCCAGACATGGACAGGAATGCCGGCATCGTGGGCCTTGTAGATCGGCGCCAGCGCCGTGCCCCAGTCGACCGTCGCCAGCCATCCCGCGTTGCAGTGCGTCAGCACGTTGACCCGCTCCGGCTTGCCGCGCGCTTCCCAAGCCTTGTGGATCAGCGGCATGCCGTGATCGCCGATGGCAGAGCAGATGGCGACGTCCTCGTCGCAGATTTCGGCGGCGCGGGCATAGGCTGCCGCGGCGCGCGCGTTGGCGGACAACGGTTTCAACAGCTTCGTCATCTCGTCGACGGCCCAGCGCAGGTTGACCGCCGTCGGGCGCGTCGCCATCAGCATCTCCGCAGCCGCTTCGAGGTTGTCGCCGGACGGGTCGTCCCGCATGGCAAGCGCCATGCCATAGGCCGCGGTCGCGCCGATCAGCGGCGCGCCGCGCACCCACATGTCGCGAATCGCCGTCGCCGCGTCGCCGACGTTTTCGAGCCGGACGGTTACGAACTCGAACGGCAGCCGCGTCTGGTCGATGATCTCCACCGCCCGGCCGTCGCGGGCGAGCCAGATCGTGCGGTAGGGAATGCCGTCAACGTTCATGGCGCCAACACCCGATGCGCTACCGCGTCGAGCTTCGCGACCGCGTCCGGATCGCGCGCCTCGGGCTGCGTGATGATGGCGAAGTCGAGCGCCGTGTGACAACCGGCGACGCAGGTCTCGGTGCGCCCTGAGAGCGCCGGCACCGTTGACTTGATCAGGGCGCGCGCCTTGTCGGCGTTGTCGTGAACGGTCTTTATGACTGCTTCGACGGTGACGTCGTCGTGCTCTTCGTGCCAGCAATCGTAGTCGGTCACCATGGCGACCGTCGCGTAACACATCTCCGCCTCGCGGGCGAGCTTGGCCTCCGGCATGTTGGTCATGCCGATCACGTCGCAGCCCCAGGCCCGGTAGAGATGGCTCTCGGCGCGCGTCGAGAACTGCGGTCCCTCCATCACCATGTAGGTGCCGCCGCGGCTGTGCGGGATGGAGAGCGCGCCCATGGCCGCCTCCAGCGCGTCGCCGAGACGCGAACAGACCGGATCAGCCACCGAAACATGGGCGACGCAGCCTTCGCCGAAGAAGGATTTTTCGCGCGCGAACGTTCGGTCGATGAACTGGTCGACGAGGACGAAATGGCCGGGGGCGTACTCCTCCTTCAGCGACCCGACGGCGCTGACCGAGATGATCTCGGTAACCCCGGCGCGCTTGAGCGCATCGATATTTGCGCGAAAGTTCAGGTTGCTGGGCGACAGCCGGTGGCCGCGCCCGTGCCTCGGCAGGAAGACGATCTTCTGGCCGCCGAGCTCGCCGAACAGCAGATCATCCGAGGGCATACCGAACGGCGTGACGATCCGGCGCCACTCGGTATTCTCAAGACCGTCGATATCGTAGACGCCGCTCCCGCCGATCACGCCGATGACCGGCGGGGTGCCGGGTTGGTTCATGCGAATTCTCCAGTTGGGTTCGGGAGGTTGTGCTGGAATCGGTGCGGCGGATCAAGCCTCCGGACTTCTGTCACGTCCCTTTGCGCATCAGCGAGAACCCGCCCATTCCCGCAGCCATCGAGACGACGAACAGCGCGACATCCCAACGCCCCGTCGACAGGGCGGCGATCGCGGGGCCGGGACAGAACCCGGCAATGCCCCATCCGACGCCGAACAGAACGGCTCCCGCAACGAGACGCGCATCGACAACGCCCGCCGGCGGAATCCGGAACGCGCCTGCGAGCAGCGGTCGGGCGCGCCGTCGCTGCACCGCGTAACCTGCCGCGGAAATCGCAAGCGCCGCAGCCATCACGACCGCGAGCGTCGGGTCCCAATCGCCCGCAAGGTCGAGGAACCCGATGACCTTGGCGGGGTTCATCATGCCGGATATGGCGAGGCCGGCGCCGAACAGTCCGCCGATCAGGAAACAGGCGAGAAGGCGCACGGCCCTACCCCTGCCCGCCCGCCAGATGGCGGATTGCGTAAACGGTCGCCAGCGCGACCGCGAAAAACGTCGCCGTGGCTGCGATCGACCGGGGCGACAGGCGGGCGAGCCCGCACACGCCGTGGCCGCTCGTGCAGCCGCTTCCGAGTCGCGTGCCGAAACCGACGATGAATCCGGCGGGAACCAGCGCCCAGACGGGGCTCTGCAGCTCGACCGCGGGCAGGGTTCCGGTCGCGGCGGCAACGACGAGCGGTCCCACGATCAGGCCCGCGACGAACGCCAGCCGCCAGCCGGTCTCGCCCGAACGCGGCGGCAACAGCCCGCCGATGATGCCGCTGATCCCTGCGATCCGGCCGAGCGCGAGCAGTAGAAGAGCCGCGGACAGCCCTATCAGGGCGCCCCCGATTGCCCCCTGGGCAGGCGTGAAAGCATCCATGTGGCCTCCTGTCGCCGAGAGAATGTGCCCGGCCTATTCCGGCTTGTGGCAGACCGCCTGCAGCTTGTTGCCGTCGGGATCGCGCACGTACGCGCCGTAGTAATGTTCGTGATAATGCGGCCGCGGACCCGGCGGGCCCTCGTCGGTGCCGCCGGCCGCCAGCGCGGCCGCATGGAACGCGTCTACCGCCGCGCGGTCGGGAGCGAGGAAAGCGATATGGGCGCCGTTGCCGACGCTCGCCGCATTGCCGTCGAACGGCGTCATGATGAAAAACCGTGCACCCGACCGGTCGCCGTAGGAAATGAACCGGCCCTCTCGTTCGAGCCCGCGCACATGCCCGAGCGTCCCGAGGACGGCGTCGTAGAACGCGCCGGCGCGCGCGAGATCGTTGGTGCCGAACGTGACGTGGCCGAATATGCCCATGAAGATGTCTCCAATAAAAAGGGGCGGGTCCCGGACCCGCCCCTCATAATAGCAGTTCGACGCGCGACGCTCAGTGGTGAACGTCGGCCCAGATCCGCCGCTTCACGACGTAGAACAGGCCGGTCAGCAGCAGCAGGAACAGGATCACCTTGATGCCCATCCGCTTGCGCTCCTCGAGTTCGGGCTCGGACGCCCAGGCAAGGAACACCGAGACGTCCTTCGCCTGCTGTTCGACGGTCGCCTTGGTCTTGTCGGCGTATTCGACGCCGTCTTCGGCGATCGGCGCCGGCATGGCGATCATGTGGCCCGGGAAATATTCGTTGTAATGCATTCCCTCGGGGACCGCCGTCCCGGCGGGCGCTTCCTTGTAGCCGGTTAATACGGCGTACAGATAATCGACGCCGCCGGGGCGCGCCTTGACGATCAGCGACAGGTCGGGCGGATAGGCGCCGTTGTTGGACGCGCGGGCGGCATTCTCGTTCGGGAACGGCGACTTGAACCGGTCCGACGGCAGGCCGGGGCGATCGAACATCTCGCCGTCGTCGTTGGGCCCGTCGCGGACCTCGACCTCGGCGACGATCGCCTTCACCTCGTTCTCGGAAAAACCGATATCCATCAGGTTGCGATAGGCGACGAGCCGGAGCCCGTGACAGCCCGCGCACACGTTCTTGTAGACCTGAAAGCCGCGGCGCAGCGCGGCCCGGTCGTAAGTGCCGAACAGGCCCGCGTGCGACCAGTGCTGGCCCGGCGCCTCGACGCCGGGGCCTGCGGCGGCGGCGTGACCGGAAATTCCGACCGAGAGGACGGCGGATGCAATGCCCGCCAGCAGCGATTTACCCAAGATACGCATCAGGCCTTCTCCCCGCTCAGCACCGGGTCCGAAATACTCTTCGGCAACTCCCTCGTTTTCTCGTACTTCGCGAGCAATGGAATGATGATCAGGAAATGCGCGAAGTAGTACGCCGTCGCGACGCGCCCGATCACGATATAGACGCCCTCCGCCGGCTTCGCCCCGACATAGCCGAGGACGACGCAGCAGATCGCGAACAGCCAGAAGAACTGCTTGTAGAGCGGCCGGTAGCGCGAGGACCGAACCGGCGAACGGTCGAGCCAGGGCAGCACGAACAGGACGGCGATCGCACCGAACATGGCGAGCACGCCGGCGAGCTTGGCTTCGAAAATGATGAAGCCGAGCCACTGGGTGGTCCAGCCGCCGATGAAGTTGTCCGGCACCGCACGCAGGATCGCGTAGAACGGCAGGAAGTACCATTCCGGCACGATGTGAGCGGGCGTCGAGAGCGAATTCGCCTCGATATAGTTGTCCGGATGGCCCATGTAGTTCGGCGCGTAGAAGATGACGGCGGCGAACAGGACCAGGAAGACGCCGAGGCCGAACATGTCCTTCACCGTGTAGTACGGATGGAACGGGATCACGTCCTGCTCGCCCTTGGTGTCGATGCCGATCGGGTTGTTCGAGCCGTGCACGTGGAGCGCCCAGATGTGCAGCACCACGACGCCGACGATCACGAACGGCAGCAGGTAATGCAGGCTGAAGAAGCGATTGAGCGTCGGGTTGTCGACCGCGAAGCCGCCCCACAGCAGGGTGACGATCCAGTCGCCGATGCCCCACGGTATCGCCGAGAACAGGTTGGTGATGACCGTCGCGCCCCAGAAGCTCATCTGGCCCCAGGGCAGCACGTAGCCCATGAAGGCGG
>JAYQUR010000012.1:0-20081 GCA_038148075.1 Alphaproteobacteria bacterium
CTCGACGTCTTTGGCGCGCATGGCAATCACGGCGCGCTGGACCCAGGGTCACGTAAACGAGCTGATCAGATGGTATTTGACGGTCATGTGCCGGTACCTTTCGGTGCGCCTTCCGGCGCCAAGTCTAGCCTGTCGAGCCGGTGGCGGTCCATCGCCGAGTCGAGCGGGGCGTCAGATAGAGACGGCCGCCGGAAGGTCTTCCTCGAGAATGGAAATGTTCAGTGAATAGGAAACCTCGCCCTCTTCGTCGTCCCGGTAGAGCACGCCGACGAACTCGTCGCCGAGATAGACCTCGACGGGGGCGTCGGGTTTCTTCGGCTGCAGGATCTTGATCCTGTTGTTCGAAAACGTCACGCGAAGATACTCCTGGACGCGGGTAATCTCGTTCAACGTCATACTGGGCTCCCTAAAATCGGTTTTCGGCCTGTGGATCGCGTGGCTACAGGGGTTGAGGCGTCTTTGCAAGGGGCGGGCGGCAATTGTCAGAATCGGGTTGCGGAGCGGCCGGAAAATAGATAGGCTACGAACGACACTGAGGAAGGGTTACCTGGGGAGGAAACCATGACCCGTAAAGCCAACCAACCATTTATCCGCAATGCCTGGTATATCGCCGCGTGGGCGGAGGAAATCGAAGGCGGTCCGCTGGCGCGGACCATCATGAACCAGCCGATGGTGATCTTCCGGGATGCCGACGGCAAGGTCGGCGCGCTCGAGGATCGCTGCTGCCATCGCGGTGCGCCGCTGACACACGGCAAGGTCGTCGACGAAGGCATCCAGTGCGGCTATCACGGCCTGATCTTCGACACCCAGGGCACCTGCGTCGTCGTTCCCGGCCAGAAGAACATTCCGCCGGCCGCGCGCGTCCGCAGCTATCCGCTGGTCGAGCGCAACGAGATCCTGTGGATCTGGATGGGCGATCCGGCCCGCGCCGACGAGAGCCAGATCGTCGACTATCCGTATCACGACGATCACGAGAACTGGCCGCACCGCAAGGCCATGTTCCAGATCAAGAGCAACTACATGCTGATGATCGACAACCTGATGGACCTTACCCATCTGGGCTACGTGCACGAGCACACGATCGGCGGCAACGCCAAGCAGCATGTTGCGGCGAACATGAACGCCAAGCAGACCGAGAAGGGCGCGTATTTCATCCGTTGGATGCTCGATCACGAGCCGCCGCCGACCTACAAGAAGGGCGGCCAGTTCACCGGCAAGGTCGATCGCTGGCAGGAATTCGAATATGTCGGCCCGAGCATCGTGCTGCAGTGGTCCGGCGCGCTCGCAGTCGGCAAGGGCGCTCAGGAGAACCGCGACCAGGAAGGCTTCCACCTGCGCCTGCTGCACGCGGCGACGCCGGAGACGGAAACCACCTTCCACTATTTCTGGTCGACGTCGAACGGCTACCGCCAGACGGACCCGAACGCGACACAGGAAATGTACGACGAGATCTTCCCGACCTTCATCGAGGACAAGATCATCATGGAGGTCCAGCAGGACCGCATCAATATCGAGCCCGATCGGGATCTGGTCGAAATTCATGCGGACAGCGCGCTGGCGCTTGCCCGCCTGTCGCTCTACAATTTGATCGCGGAAGACGAAGCGGCGATGGCGCAGGCCGCCGAATAGTCGCCGCGCTTCGGCGCACCGATACCGAAAATGGCGGGGCATGACCCCGCCATTTTTTTTGCCGTCGGCACCCCTGCCAAGGAGACCGGAATGAAGATCGCGCTTCTGATATTCGACCGCATGACCGCTCTCGATGCGGTCGGCCCGCTGGAAATCATCGGCCGCGCGCCCGGCGCCTAGGTGAAGATCGTGGGCAAGCGGAAAGGGCCTGTCCGTGCAGGCCATATAGGGCTCGAAATCGATCACGCCATCGGCGACGTCGACGCGGCCGATATCCTGCTCGTTCCCGGCGCGGCAGACATGAGCCACGTGACGGGAGACGCCGAGATACTCGACTGGGTGCGCGCGATCGACCGGACGACGACGTGGACGACCTCGGTCTGTACCGGCGCGCTGGTGCTCGGCGCGGCGGGGCTGCTGGAGGGCAAGCGCGCGACGACGCACTGGTCGGCGATGAAACGGCTCGAGGGCTACGGCGCGATTCCGGTGCACGAGCGCGTCGTGACCGACGGCAAGGTGATGACCGGGGCGGGAGTCTCCGCCGGCATCGACATGGCCTTGACGCTGCTGTCGGAAGTCGCGGGCGCGGATCACGCGCAGTTCGTGCAGCTGATGACCGAGTACGATCCGCAGCCGCCCTACCGGTCAGGTTCGCTGGCGAGCGCGCCGGCAGCGGTACGGGAGAAGGCGGAAAGCCTGTTCCGGTAGAGGCTGGAGCCTGTCCTTCAGAGCGCGTCCGCGATCTCCGCGATCCGCGCCGCGAGCGCATCCCCGGCATAAGGCTCGGCGGGGCTGTGGCCCCAGACGGGTCCCGGCCAGGACGGGTCGCCCGCCGTACGCGCGACGACATGGACGTGAAGCTGCCGGACGATGTTGCCGATGGCGGCGATGTTGATCTTGTCGGGTGTATAGAGGCGCGTCAGCGCGCCGGCGGCGCGGTCGGTTTCGTCCGAAAGCGCGATCCGGTCTTCGCGGGACAGGTCGCCGATCTCGACGAGGCCCGGTTTCCGCGGCACCAGGATCAGCCACGGATAGCGGCAATCGCGCATCAGCAGAACCCGCGACAGATCGAGGTCGGCCACGGTCTCCGTATCGCCGGCCAAAACCGGGTCGAGGGCGAAGGTCATCGGGCGGGGCTCCTGTTTGCCGGGACGGTCGGCTTGCTATAGTGAGCAGCCGCTTCTTCGGCGTGATGTAGCAGCGCGCCGCCAGCGTGTCATCCGGCCTCGACTTGTAGATGCGCCCGGCCATACCCGGGCAGGGAGAAACGACGATGCAACGCCTCAAGGAACTGATCGCGGGCGACGAACTGATCATCGCGCCCTGCGCGCTTAACCCGCTGATGGCCAAGACCGCCGCCGAGGTCGGCTTCAAGGCGGTCTATATGAGCGGCGGATCGCTCGGCTGGCTGAACTGCATTACCGAGGCGAATATTACACTTCCCGAGATGGCGGATGTCGCCATCGACATGCGCAGCGCCTGCAAGGTGCCGGTGGTCCTCGATGCGGGGGGCGGCTGGGGTGATCCGGTCCACATGCACCGGACGATCGCGCTGACCGAGGCGGCCGGGTTCGACGCCATCGAGATCGAGGACCAGTACCTGCCGCGCCGCGTCCATCACCATATCGGGGTGGAACGATTGATCGAGCCCGAACTGATCGCGATGAAGATCCGCGAGGCGGTCGCCGCGCGGACCGATCCGAACCTGCTCGTCGTCGGCCGCACCAACGCGCTGAGGATCACCGACATGGACGATGCGATCCGGCGCGCCGAGATGATGCACGAGGCGGGGGCCGACATGCTGTTCGTCCATACCCGGTCCGCCGAGGAGATGCGTATCCTCGGCGAACGCCTGCCGGCGCCGCTGATGATCTTCACGCCGGAGGATGGCTATGTCGATTTCGAGCTCAGCCCGGCCGACCTGGCGGGATTGGGGTATCGGCTGGCGGCGTCGTCCGGCTCGGCGTTCTCCGCCATGTACAAGGCGTTCCGGCAGAATTACGAGTGCCTGCTCAAGGGCGAAGTCGATCCGTTCCTCGGCAAGGGCGGCGCCGTCAAGGCGATGGCGCAGGCGCGCGATACCGTCGGCCTGAAGGACCTGCTCGAGATCGAGGCCCGGACGACGGGCCCGGAATAGCGCGGCGCGCTATTCGGCGTCGGGATCCCGCGTCGCGCTCCAGCTCTTGCTGGTGCCCTGGACCATGTGACGGACGTTCTCGAGCCCTTCCGGCTCCTCGAAGAAAAGCGTCCGCTTGGCGGCCATCTCCGGCATGTCCTGCGCGACGTACATGATCACGTCCTCGTCGCCGGTCGCCTCGTGCTCGTGATAGGCCCAGGCCGGGCAGACGATGGTGTCGCCCGCCTTGAACTCGTAGCGCTGGCCTTCGACGGTCGTCGCGCCGGTGCCCTGCAGGTAGTGGTAGATCGCGACCGAGTTGTGCCGGTGGTTGGGCACGTGCTCGCCGGGATGGATCATCTGGATGCCGATGAAGATTCCGGGCGACGCACCGGCGAGATCGCCGTGATCCTCGTTGACCAGCGCGACGAAGCGCCGTTCCGCGTGGCGGATCGGGTCGCGGCCGAGTTCTTCCAGCAGCGCCTTCCAGTCGTCGCCGTCCCACTTGCAGCCGCGTACGTGGGTGTGGCGGACGCGCTGGAAATACTCGTCCGCGGAAATGACCCGTGCGTTCTTCGATTGCGGATCGGGTTTCGGCAGATTGGCGCCGCCGTCTGCGGGTGCGTTCATGGATTCCTCCTGTATGTGGGGTCGCGGGCTTGATCGCCCCTTGTTCGTATGCGGAGAGGATGCGGTATTGGCTGATATTTTAAAATCCGGAATATTGCGATATATGATATCGAAATGATCGATATCAGGCGGTTCGACCTCAATCTGCTTGTGGCGTTCGACGCGATCATGCGCCGCGGCAACGTCTCGCGGGCGGCGGCCGAGCTCGGCCTGTCGCAATCGACCATGAGCAATGCGCTGAAACGGCTGCGCGACGCGTTGGGCGATCCGCTGTTCGTCCGCGAAAGCCACGGGGTCGCGCCCACGCCGTTCGCCGAGCGGTTGAGGCCCTATGTCGAGACCGCATTGACGGCCGTGCGCGACGGGCTGGAGGAGAAGCGGGACTTCGACCCCCGAACCGCCCGGCGCACCTTCAACATCATCATGACCGATATCGCGGAGGCGGTGATCCTGCCGCGGGTGCTCGACATGTGCCGCGCGTCCGCCCCGGGGATCGCAATTCGCGCGGTCAACCTGCCGATCGACCGGACGGCGGATGCATTGCGCACCGGCGAAGCCGATCTCGCTATTGGGTTCCTGCCCGACTTCGGCGGCCAGTTCTACCAGCGGCATCTGTTCGAGACCGAATACGTCTGCATCGCAGCGGCCGCCAATCCGGTGGCGAAGGGGAAGTTCACGCTGGAAAAGTACCTCGCCGCCCGGCACGCGGTGCCCGAGGCCCCGGGGACCGGGCATTCCGTCGTTCAGCGGACGGTCGAACGGCAAGGCATCGAGTTGCGCGTCGGTGCGCGCGTGCCGCATTTTCTCTCGATCCCGTTCGTCGTTGCATCGAGCGACCTGGTCGCGACGATCCCGCGGGCGTTCGTCACCGTCCTCGGCGCACGGCCCGCAGTGAAGACGCTGCCGCACCCGCTCGACCTGCCGAAGGTGGAGATCCGGCTGCTGTGGCACGAACGCTTCCACGCCGATGCGGCCAGCCGTTGGTTGCGGGAGCAGCTGATCACCGTGTTTCGGGCCGTGAAATGGGATTGAGAGGGGTGTCTTTTCTATCGTCGGCAGCGGTGCCAAAATGACGCCATGTCCGAAGAAACAGCCCACATAAGCCTTGTCGTCAACGGCGAGCCGGTCTCGAAAGAAGTGCAGGTGCGTCGTCATCTCGTCGATTTCCTGCGGCTCGATCTGGAGCTGACCGGCTCGCATCTCGGCTGCGAACACGGCGTCTGCGGCGCGTGCACGGTGCGCGTCGACGGAATCGCGGTGCGCGGCTGCCTGATGCTGGCGGTGCAGGCGGACGGCTGCGACGTCGTCACTATCGAAGGTCTTTCGCGCTCCGGTGAGGTCGCCGACCTGCAGGATGCGTTCGAACAGCGCAACGCTGCGCAGTGCGGTTACTGCACGCCGGGCATGGTGATGACGGCGGCGGAGCTGCTCGCGGCGGGCGGTGTGCCGGACCGGGTCGAAATCCGCGATCACCTGTCGGGCAATCTTTGCCGCTGCACCGGCTATCAGGCCATCGTGGACGCGGTCGAGGAAACGGCGAAAGCGAGGGCAGGGCGATGAGTCCGATGGACGGCAACGGCGGTGGCGGACTGGTCGGCGCGCGGGTGCCGCGGCCGAACGTGCGCCGCCTGATCCACGGCAAGGGCCGCTACACCGACGACATTTCCGTGCCCGGCATGCTGCACGTCGCGTTCGTGCGCAGCCCCTACGGGCACGCGCGCATCAAGGGAATCGACACGTCTGCGGCGCAGGCTTCGGACGGTGTCGTCCGCGTCTTCACCGGGGCCGAGATTTCTGCGGTGTTCGAGCCGCTCGTCTCGGTCGCCGCGCACCGGCCTGGGCATAAATCCGCGCCGCAGCACGTGATCGCCGTCGACAAGGTCTCCTTCCAGGGCGAGCCGGTCGCCGCCGTCGTCGCCGATAGCCGCGCCAACGCGGAAGACGCCGCCGATCTCGTGTTGGTCGACTGGGAGGAACTTCCGGTCGTCATGGGGATCGAGGAGGCGCTGTCGCCCGACTCGCCGCCGATCTTTCCCGAGCTCGGCGACAATGTCTGTTTCCAGCACGCGATCGACACGGGCGATGCCGCGAAGGCGCTGGCGGGAGCCGCCATCGTCGTCGAGCACGAGTTCGAGTTCGGCCGCCATTCCGCAGTAACGCTCGAAAGCCGGTCGGTGCTGGCCGACTGGGATCCGGTCGACGGCCGGCTGGACGTCTTCCAGTCGCACCAGTCGCCCTACCAGATGCAGGACGTCTATTCGCGCCATCTGGGGATTCCGGAACACAAGGTCCGCGTGACGACGCCCGACGTCGGCGGCGGCTTCGGCCTCAAGATCAACGTCCACGGCGACGAGCTCGCGGCGGCGGCGATTTCGAAGATCCTGTGCCGGCCCGTGAAGTTCACCGCCGACCGTATCGAGTCGTTTCTGGCCGATTGCCAGACGCGCGACCATATCGCGACCGCGAAGCTCGGCATCGACGCCGACGGGCGCATCACCGTCATGGATTTCGAGAACGCGCTCTCCGTCGGCGCATATACCGCCTATATCCGCTTCGGGCTGGCCGAGGGGATGATGGCGATCATGTCGGCGGCGGCGCCCTACAGCCTCTCCGACTATCACGGCCGCACCCGCGTCGCCTATGTGAACAAGGGGATCGTGGGCATGTTCCGCGGGGTCGGCGTGCCGATCGGCTGCGCCGTCACCGAGGTGCTGATCGACAAGGCGGCGGCCGCGGCCAATGTCGATCCGGTCGAGTTCCGGCGGCGGAACTATCACCGAGAAGAGGCCTATCCGCTGACCAGCGTCGGCGGCTATCACGCCTATCACATGTCGCTGGAACGCTGCCTCGATGCGTGCACCGGCATCATGGACTATCCGGCGCTGCGCACCGAGCAGGCGAGCCTGCGCGACAAGGGGGTCTATCGCGGCATCGGCGTCGCGACCTTCGTCGAGGCGGCGGCGTTCGGGCCCATTTACTACGGCCCGTCCGGCGCGCGCGTCTCCACGCAGGACGGCTGCACCGTGAAGCTGGAACCGTCCGGCGTCGTTCGCTGCAACACGAGCGTCACCGACCAGGGGCAGGGCACGCTGACGGGTATCGCCCAGATCGTCGCGGACGAGCTCGGCATCGGCATGGACAAGATCGAGGTGCTGGCCGGCGACAGCGCGACCACGCCCTACGGCGGCGGGGCGTGGGCCTCGCGCGGCATGACCATCGGCGGCGAGGCGGCGCTGCGCGCGGGCCGTGCGCTGAAGGCGAACATCCTCGATCTCGCCGCGACAATTCTGCAGACCACCGCGGATACGCTGACGCTTGCCGGCGGCGAGGTACGCGATCGCGAGACTGGCGATGCGCGCATGGATCTCGCCGAGATCGGGCGCATCGGCTACTACCGCCAGGACATGCTGCCCCCCGGCACCCAGCCGGAGCTGATGGTTACCCGCCATTTCGTGCCCGATGCGGCCTATTACGTCGCCAACGGCGTCCACGGCGCGCATGTCGAGGTCGACGTCGAGACCGGCTTCGTGAACATTCTCGGCTGGTGGGTGGCCGACGATTGCGGCCGCGTGATCAACCCGCTGCTGGTCGACGAGCAGATCCGCGGCGGCGTCATTCAGGGCATCGGCAACGCGCTCTATGAGCACACGCAGTACGACGAAGGCGGGCAGATGCTGAACGCGACCTTGGCCGACTATCTGCTGCCGATGGCCGGCGAGATGCCGGATATAAAGATCGCCCATGTCGAGACGCCGGTCCCCGACACGCAGTTGGGCGCCAACGGCATCGGCGAAAGCGGCACCATCGGCGCCATAACGGTGCTGTGGTGCGCCATCAACGACGCGCTGCGCCCGCTCGGCGCCGAGGTGACGAAGCAGCCGTTCACGCCGGAACACATTCTGGACGTGCTGGCGAAGGTGCGGGATTAGCGGCCTTACGCCGGGATCGTCACGCCGCCGCGCCTGACGCTCCAGCCGTACAGCAAAATCATCATTCCGATCAGCACGGCGGCGCTCAGGCCCAGCGACCAGTGGATCCCGACGACGCCGCCGCCGAAACCGATGGTGACGCCGGAGAACGTCCGGCAGCCGAGCGCGCCGACGTTGAATAGGCCGATGGCGCGACCGCGGATTTCCGGCGGTGCGTGGAGCTGGGCGAGGGTGCGCGTCATCGAGTTGAACGACAGGTCGCAGAACCCTGCGACCAGCAACAGGGCGAACGACAGCCAGTACCAGGGCGAGACGGCGAACAGGAACACCGCGCCGCACCAGACCATCGCGAGATAGAACGCGCTTCGCGGGCGCGCCGGCATAAGGTTGCGCGCCTCGAGGACGATGCCGGCGGCCAGCGCACCGGCCGCCGTCGCGCCGTAGAGCATGCTGTATCTGAGTTTGGCGAACTCGTCCTCCTGGATGCTGTCGGCGGCGATGCCGAGCAGGTCGGCGGCAAATTGCGGCATCTGCGGCTCGAAGCCGTTGCCAACGAAGGCGGCGGCGACGCCGGTCAGCAGCGTCATCGAGAAGACAATCGGGATGTTGGAGACCCGGCGCACGGTGTCGAACATCTCGGCGAAGCTTTTCATGGGCGCGCCGCGGGCGCGATCGGTGTGCACGCGCTCCGGATTGCGGATCAGCCACAGCGTCAGCGGCAAGTAGATCAGGATATTCAGGAAGATGCCGACGGTCGGGCCGAGCAGCACCAGCATTCCGCCGCCGATGGCGGGACCCAGCAGCAGGCCGAGGACGCGCGACGTGGCGAGCAGGCGTATCGCGCTCTGCAACTGACGCTCGCCGACGATGTCGTGGATCAACACCTGGCCGGCAGGCGCCCAGAATACGCCCGCCATGCCGTGGACGATCAGCAGGACGACGGCGTGCCACTTTTCCAGCGCGTCGGTCGCGAACAGGACGCCCCAGCCGAAGGAGACCAGCATGAACAGCCCCATGCCGATCTGGATGATGCGCCTCGGATCGAACCGGTCGGCGAGCCCGCCGGCCCAGATCGAAAACAGGATGAACGGCACCCAGTGGGCGATAACGGCAAAACCGGCCAGCGACGGCGACTGGAACTTCTCGAAGATGATCCAGTAGCTAATCACGTGCTCGATGCTGTCGGCGGTCATGGCAAGCGCCGCGCCGATCAGGTACATGCGCGAGGCGGGGTGGCGCAGTGCGGCGTAGGAGCGCGGATCGGGGCCGGACTCTGCCGACCGGGAAGGGGTATCGGTCATGGGAGGGTCTTTTAACGCGCCCTCCGCGTCGCCGATACGCGCAAATTTGCCTGTCAGCTTTGCCGGGAACGCAAGGGCGGTTCGCCAAAGGGCGAGACGCCGTTTTTCGCCGCCGCCGAATGCGCTAGAAACAGCAAAACAGAGGAAGCCATCCTATGACCGATATTTTCGACGACGTTGCCCGCCAGTACTGCCAGCAGGGGCTGGCGCAGAAGGTTCTCGATGCGCTCGCCGGAGAGGGCATCGATATCGATAACCTGAAGACTGCCGACCTGACGAACGTCGACCAGTTCCACACCCGCGGCATGGCCGCCACGCGCGAGCAGGGCGAGCTCGCCGCCCCCGCGGCCGGCATGAAGGCGCTCGATATCGGCTGCGGCGTCGGCGGGCCGGCACGGTTCCTGGCGGAGACCTTCGGGTGCCATGTCACGGGCGTCGACCTGACGCCGGACTATGTCGAGGTCGCGCAGGTGCTGTCCGAACGGTGCCGCATGACGGACGTCACCGAATTCCGCGTCGCCAACGCGCTCGACCTTCCGTTCGAGGAGGCATCGTTCGACCTGGTGTGGACGCAGAACGTCTCGATGAATATCGAGGACAAGGCCGCGCTCTACGCCGAGGTCTGCCGCGTGCTCAAGCCGGGCGGGCGGTTCGTTTCCGCCGACGTGGGGCGCGGCGACGCCGAACCCACCTATCCGCTGCCGTGGGCGCGCGAACCTGCCCTCGATTTCTCCTGTTCCGCCGCCGACCTGAGGGCGGCTATCGAAGGCGCGGGGCTCGCGGTGACGGAATGGCGCGACAATACGGCGGAGGCCGTCGCCGTCTTTCAGGACCCGAACCAGAAGGCGCGTCGCGGCAAGCTCGGCGTGCCCCTGATCGCGGGCGCCGATTTTCCACAGCGCTCCAACAACCTCGCGCAGGGCATGGCCGACGGGGCGTTTGTGAATTTGATGTTTTCGGCCGAAAAGCCCGGCGCCTAGGCCGCGCCGGCGAACCGATCGATCAGCCCGCGCGCCTTCCGGATCATGGCGCGGTCGATCATCTTGCCCTTGAAGTTGAAGGCGCCGGCGCCGCCGGCTTCCGCCTCCTCGAAGGCGGCGATCATCTCGCGATAATAATCCATCTCCGCTTCGGTCGGCGTGAAGACGCGGTGGACCGGCTCGATCTGTTTCGGGTGGATCACCGTCTTGCCGCGATAGCCGAGGCGGCGCGCGTTCTCGCAGTCCCGGATCAGCCTTTCCTCGTCGTCGAGGCCCAGGAAGACGCCGTCAAGCGGCTGGTCGATGCCCGCGGCGCGCGCGGAAAGCAGGATCTTCGAGCGCGCATAGAGGATTTCCGTGCCGTCCGGCGACCAGCCGGCGCCGAGGTCGGTCTGCAGGTCGCCGTCCTGCGCCGAGCCGACGATGACGGACGAGATGCGGGGCGAGGCGGTCAGGATCTCGTAGCAGAAGTGGACTCCGAGGGCGGATTCGATCATCGGGACGATCTCGGTCGAGCCCGCCTCGATGCCACGGTCGGCCTCTAGCCGGTCCATTTCCGCCGCCGTCCAGACGATTTCGTCGGCCGACTGCGCCTTGGGCAGCACGATGCCGTCGACGGCCGGCCGGATAACGGCGTCCAGGTCGGCGGCTGTCTCCTCTTTTCCGGCATCCACGATGCCGTTGACGCGGATGTAGCGGGGCAGGGTGCGGTTTCCGGCGAGCGCATCCGTCAGCATGGCGCGTGCGGTCGGGCGCTCCGGCGCGGGCACGGAATCCTCGAGGTCGTAGAGCAGGCCGTCGGCGCCCGATCCCGGGGCTTTTTCCAACATGCGGTCCCGGTGGCCGGGGACGAAGAGAAGCGATCTTACGGGGTCCATGTTTCCGCCTGTTCGGTTTGGGTCAATCCGCCTTCGGGCGGTTGTCGACGATGCGCCGCAGCTTGAGGGATTCGCGCTGGTCGTAGAGCGTGCCGCGATCGACGAACTCGACGGTGGGACGCATCGAGACGGCGCCGCGCAGGTCGTCGGTGATCCGGTCGCGCAGCGCCGCGTCCTCCGGTAGCTCGACGCGGACGATCATGTCGTCCATCGCGCCGGCCCGGTCCTCGCGGGCGAATTCGATCTGGCAGTCGCCGACGCCGGGGAGCTTCGCCAGGTAGTCGAGCACGACGTCGGTGTTCACCAGCATGCCGCGGCATTTGACGAGATTGCCCGTCCGCCGCGGCGTCGCGACGACGCGCTCGCCGGTGCGGCCCGAGAGCGGGCAGGGCTCCAGCGACAGCGTGACGACGTCGCCGACGATATAGCGCAGCATGACCGTGCCGCGCCGGTGCAGATGGGTTATCGCGAGATGACCTTCCTCGCCGTAGGGAACGCGCTTGCCGGTGTCGGGATCGACGGTCTCCAGGAAATAGAGATCGGGCGTAATGTTCTGCGGCGCGGAATCGTCGGCGCACTGGACGAGCCCGCCCTGCATCTCGGTGAAGGCGTAGCGTGCCCGGAAACCGATTTCGCCAGCGCCCATCGACTGAAGATTCGCGCGCAACTCGTCTCGCAGCGCGGCGGAGACCGGCTCCCCGGATGTGACGACGAGGCGCACGTCGGCGAAATCCGCGCCTTTCTCGGCCGCTTCGGCGACGAACCGGCGGACGAAGCTGGGCACGCCCCATAGCACCGTCGGCCGGAACGGTTCGATCTTATCGATGGCCTCGGCGGTGGAATTGCGGACCTTGAAATCGGAACTGGCCGAGCCGGTAAGCCCGTGTACGACCGGTTGGCCGCCGATCATGCCGGAGCGGATGACGCTGAGGAACGCGCCGGTCGGGAAGGCCGCGACCGGGTACAGGTTGGCGATGCGGTCGGTGGGTGTGAGACCCTCCGCCTCGTTGCAGCGCCGCGCCTGGTCGAGGATGCCGTACATGTCGTGAGTGGTGTTGTAGAACGGCGACGGTTTGCCGCCGGTCGTCCCAGATGTGTAGGCAATGTCCCAGACCACGCGCTGTTCCACCGGCGCGTCGACCGGCAGGCGATCGGGGTCGAGCCGGAAGGCCTCGGGGTTCTCGATGTAATCCTGCTTGGCCGTCAGCGGCAATTTCTCCAGGTCCGCGAGCGTGCGGAAATCGTCGGCGCCCAGGCCGGCCGTGGCAAGCTTGTCCCGGTAGAAAGGGTGCGCTGCCGCGACCGCCTGCATCGTGGCGTGCAGGCGCGCCCCGCGGAGCCGGGAGATATCGTCGTCCGTCACGGGAATGGCTTCAGGAAGGTTCGAAGTCGACGACCCAGAGCGTCTCCACGACCGGGCCCAAAAGCTGCTGGACCGCCTTGTGGGCGGGATGGGGGCCGTAGGCTGCGAGCACGTCGCGATCGCGCATCTGGACGATGACGGAATGGGTGAAGTTGCCGGCGCGGCCGGAGAAATCCTTTCCGAACACGATCCGCTCGATGCCGTCGATGTGGTTCTTCAGGTCCTCGACGGATTTGAGGGCGTCCATCTTCTGGTCCTCGGAAACGCCGTCCTTGAATTCGAGCAGAACCACGTGCTGTACGGTCATTGTTTTCCTCCCTAAGCGTGTTGCGCATATCGTGAAGGTTTCCGTGCAGGCGGACAAGGGGAGGCGACGCATTGGAAGCGGGAGTCCGCGCCGCAAGAAACACGCCTTGTAATGTTCAGTATTGTGCGCATAATACTGAACATAAGGACGGGAGGAAAATTCCATGAGCGACAAGCAGATCATCGTGGCGGGCGGCGGCATGGGCGGTCTTGGCGCCGCGCTGGGCCTGGCGAAACAGGGCAAACGCGTCGTCGTGCTGGAACGCGCGCCGGAGTTCGGCGAGATCGGCGCAGGAATTCAGCTCGGCCCCAATGTCTTCCATGCGTTCGAATATCTCGGTGTCGGGCAGGGCGCGCGCGAGCAGGCGGTCTTCATCGAACGGCTGAACTTCATGGACGCGATGTCCGGCGAGGAGATCAATCATCTCTCGCTCGACGAGGGTTTCCGGGATCGCTACGGCAACCCTTATGCGGTCGTCCATCGCGCCGACCTTCACCTCGAGTTCGTGAAGGCCTGCCAGGAGAACGATAAGATCGAACTGCGCACCAACAGCGAGGTCGTCGGTTACGAACAGGATGGCAACTCGATCACGGCAAAGCTGTCGAACGGCGAAACCGTCACCGGTGCGCTCCTCGTCGGCGCCGACGGGCTGCGTTCGGCGATCCGCAAACAGATGGTCGGCGATGGAGAGCCGCGTATCTCGGGGCACTCCACGTACCGGGCCGTTATTCCCTTTGAGCAGATGCCGGAGGAATTGCGGTGGAACGCGGCGACGATCTGGTTCGGGCCCAAATGCCATCTCGTTCACTATCCGCTGTCCGGCTGGAAGGTCTTCAACCTGGTCATCACCAAGGACAACGAAGCGAAGGAAGCGGTCACGGCGGAACCCGTGGAGAAGGAGGACGTGCGCACGAATTTCGACCATATCCACCCGTTCCCGCAGAAGCTGATCGATCTCGCCGACGTCTGGCACCGCTGGGTGTTGTGCGACCGCGAGCCCACCGAACAATGGATCGACGGCCGTGCCGTTCTGTTGGGCGACGCGGCGCACCCGACGATGCAGTACTACGCGCAAGGAGCCTGCATGGCGATCGAGGACGCTGTCTGTCTGTCGCACCTCGTCGGACAGCACTCGGACGATATCGAGAAGGCGCTGCCGGTCTACCGCGACAAGCGCGTTGTCCGGACGGCGCGGATTCAGCTTGGCTCCCGGAATTTCGGCGAGAACTGGTTCCATCCCGACGGTATCCGCGCGCAAATCCGCAACGAGATCATGCGGAACATGACCGCGGAGGATTACTACCGTCAGCTCGACTGGGTATACGGAAACAACGCGCTGTCGAACGTCGAATGACGGATGCCGACCTGAAAACCGGGAGTTATCTGCTCGACGACCTGACGGCCGCGCCCGGCCATCTGATGCGGCGCTGCCAGCAGATCGCGGTATCGGTTTTTCTCGACGAGTGCCGCGATTTCGACCTGACCCCGCTGCAATTCGCGGTGCTGTGCGAGCTGCACAAGACCGGACCGCGCTACCAGGCGCATCTCGGCGGCGCGCTGGCGCTCGACCGAACGACCATAGGCGTCGTCGTGCGCAAGCTGGAGGAACGCGGACTCGTCGGAAGGACCGTTTCGGAAAAGGACAAGCGGTCCAAGCCCGTCTTCATCACCGGAGAGGGCGAACACCTGATCCGCGAGGCGGCCGAGGCCGCCGAGGCGGCGCAGGACCGCATGCTCGCGCCGCTCACCGGCGCCGAGCGTCAGCAGTTCATGCGGCTTCTTCGCAAGGTCGCCGACGGCAACAACGAATGGAGCCGGGCGCCGCTGAAGCTTTAACGGGCGTCAGACCTTCCCGAGCGCCTTGAGAACGACTTCCGGCGTCATCGGCTGTTCGGTGACGCGGCCCTTCGTTACCGGCCGGATCGCATCGTTGACCGCATTCATCACCACGCCCGGCGCCGCGCCCGTTCCCGACTCGCCGGCGCCCTTGGCGCCGAGTTCGGACTCGCTGGTCGGCGTCTCGACATGGGCGACCTCGATGTCGGGCATCTCGCCCGCCATCGGCGTGATGTAATCCGCCATCGTACCGCTCTGGAGCTGCCCGTTCTCGTCGTAGACGCAGTGTTCGTAGAGCGCCCCGCCGAGACCCTGGACGCAGCCGCCGCGCACCTGCTCGTCGGCGAGCTGCGGATTGATGATGCGTCCGCAATCCTCGACGATCCAGTGCTTCAGGTGCTTGATCCATCCGGTGTCGACATCGACCTCGACATAGGCGCCGTGGATGCCGTTGGTGAAGATGTAGGGCAGGCCCTCCAGCCGGAAACGGCGGGTATGGGACAGGACGGGTTGGTAGCCGCGCGGAAGCTCGCCGAGCTGGAAATGCCCGATCCGGCCGATCTCGGCGAGCGAGATGCGTTCCTGCTCGCTGCCGGCGTCGACGACGTTGCCGTTGACGATGTCGAGCGCATCCGGCGCGCACTGCAGCAGCTTGCTCGCCATATCCAGAATCTCGCGCCGCAGGTCGAGCGCCGCCTGGTAGGTGGCCTCGCCGCCGATCGCGGTCGCGCGCGAGGCGTAGGTGCCCCCGCCATACGGTACGGCGTCGGTGTCGCCGGAGATGGCGCGCACGTGGTCAACCGGCACGCCAAGCGCCGTCGCCGCGATCTGCTCCATCACGGTATCGACGCCCTGGCCCTGATCGGTGACGCCGAGGCAGACATGCACGCCGCCGTTGGGCTCGAGCTTCACCGTCGTCGCATCCTGCGACGCGATGCGCGCGCCGCCGGCGCCGTAATAGCCTTCCGGCCCGGGCGCGGTGCCCTTGATGAAGCCGGCGATGCCAATGCCGCGATAGATGCCCTGCTTGCGCAGTTCGGCCTGCTCGCGGCGGAGCGCCTCGTAGTCCATCAGCGTGCGCAGCTTCTCGAGACAGGCCTGGTGCGACAGGTCCTTCATCGGGATGCCGGTACCGATATTGCGCGGGTAGCCGTCGTCCTCCATCACGTTCATGCGCCGGATGTCGAACGGATCGACGCCGGTGACCTCTGCGGCCCAGTCCATCATGAACTCGCCGACCGAAATGCCGATGGGATGGCCGACGGCGCGGTACTGCGACGTCGGCACGGCGTTGAGATAGACCACGGTCGCCTTCGAGCGGAAATGCTCGTGCTTGTAGGGCCCGAACGTGATGTTCATGATCTGGTTGGCTTCGAAGACGCTCGTGCGCGGATACTGCGAGTAGGCCCCCGCGCCGCCCAGCACGTCGAAGTCGACGGCCGTCAGGCGGCCGTCGTTCATGACGCCGATCTTGGCGCGCACGCGGTTCTCGCGCGCATGGATGTCGGATCCGAACGATTCCAGCCGGTCGGCGACGAACTTGACCGGACGGCCGAGCTTCATCGACGCGGCGGTGGTCGCGACCTCGTCGCCGAAGGTGTGGATCTTGAGCCCGAACGAGCCGCCGACGTCGGGGGCGACGAGACGCACGTTATGCTCGGGAATGCCGAGCGTGCGGGCGAACACCGTCTCGATCATGTGCGGGCACTGGCTCGACGTGTGGATCGTGAGCCGCTCCGTACCCGGGTCGTATTCGGCCAGCAAAACGCGGGATTCCAGGCTCACCGCCGTGTGACGGCCGAAATAGAAGGTTTCCTCCAGCACGTGGTCGGCTTCCGCGAACGCCTTCTCGACGTCGCCGCTGACGGCTTCCTTCTCCCAGGCCTTGTTGTCGCCGAGATTGGGATGGATGGCGGGCGTTCCCGGCGCCAGCGCCTTTTCCTTGTCGATGACGACGGGCAGTTCCTCGTAGTCGATCTCGATCAGCTCGCCGGCGTCCTCCGCCTGCGCACGGGTGTCCGCGACGATCATGACGACCGGTTCGCCGTGCCAGCAGGCGCGGTCGACCGCCATCGGGTATTGCGGTTCGGCCTTCATGTTGTCGAACACGGTCAGCGTGCCGACCCACGGGCCGGTGCACATCTCGGCGAGCTCCGCGCCGGTCATCACCAGCCGGACGCCGGGAGCAGCCTTGGCAGCGGCCGTGTCGATCCTGGTGATCTTCGCATGCGCGTACGGGCTGCGAACGAATGCCGCATGGAGGCACCGGGGCGGCGTGATGTCGTCGGTATAACGGCCGCGTCCCGCGACCGCGCGCTTGGCACGCGTCCGCGACAGGTTGCGCCCGATATAGGAATTGGGCCGGTCGTAGGGGTGAATGTAGCTCATCGTTCTTTTCTTCAGCCCTTGAGGCGGGCGTTGTTGACGGATTCGATCGCGTCGATGATGGCGTGGTAGCCGGTGCAGCGGCAGTAGTTGCCGGACATGAACTCGCGGATCTCCGCGCGGTCCATTTCCTCTTTCTGCGCCAGCAGCTCGGCGGCGGTCATCAGCATGCCGGGCGTACAGAAGCCGCACTGCATGGCGTTGCGTTCGACGAACCGGTCCTGCAGGTCGGCGATCTCCCCGGTGTCGGTCAGCCCCTCGATCGTGACGATCTCCGCCCCTTCGCACTGGACCGCCAGCGTCAGGCAGCCGCGCACGACGGTACCGTCCATGCGGACGGAGCAGGCGCCGCAGATGCCGTGTTCGCAACCGACGTGGGAGCCGGTAAATCCGAGCTCCTCGCGCAGGAAATCGACGAGGTTCTGGCGGACGCGAACGGTTCGCGTGATATCCTCGCCGTTCACCGTCAGGGTGAGTGTCGCGGTTTCCTCGCTCATGACGCTCCTCCGGCGCGGGCGACGGCGGCGTCGATGGCGCGTCCGGTCAGCACCTTCTGGAGATGCATCTTCATCGCGGCGCTGCCATGCAGGTTCGCCATCGGGTCGAGGTCGTTCTCCAGCGCGGCGCAGACGGCGTCCTTCGTTTCGTCCGACCACTCCTTGCCGTTGAGCGCGGCAATGGCGTTCGCGCCGACGACCGGCCGGTCCTCGCTTGCGAAATAGACGAGGCGCATGTCCTCGATCTTCTTGCCGGACACCGAGCCGTAGGCGCAGACGCCCGCGATGGCGAAGTCGCCGTGCCGGCGGGCGAGCTCGAGGAAGACCGACACGCGGCCGCTCTTCTGCGACGGGATGCGGATCTCGGTGAGCAGCTCGTTGTCCTGCCGCTCGGTCTCGTAGAGCCCCTTAAAATAGTCGTCGGCGGCGACTTCGCGCGTGCCGTTCACGCTCTGCAGGACCAGCGTTCCGCCAAGCGCCAGCACGCAGGCAGGCATTTCGGCCGCCGGGTCCGACAGCGCGACGCTACCGCCGATCGTGCCGCGATTACGCACCGCGACGTGCGCGACATGCGGCATCGCTTCGGCGATCAGCGGCAGGTGTTCCTTGACGATGTCGGACTTCAATACCTCGACATGGCGGGTCAGCGCGCCGATGCGCACCGTATCGCCGTCGAGCGAAATGCCCTTGAGATCGTCCAGCCGGTTGATGTCGATCAGCACCTCGGGTTGCGACAGGCGCATGTTGAGGGTCGCCATGAGGCTCTGGCCGCCGGCCAGGATACGGCCGTCTTCGCCGTGCTCGTCGAGCAGCTTGAGCGCGTGATCGACGCTCTCCGCCCGTACATAACTGAATTTTGGCGCTTTCACGCCCCCTCCTTATCGAATGTCCCAGAAACCAAATGAAAGCGTCCGGATGGTCCCATTCCAAACGTCTTTTCGCAAGGGGGGGATTCTGCATGGCCGGTTGCATTTCCAACGGTTTGCAGTCGGACTATGCTGACCGGGACAGACAGATGCAGGGAAAGGGAACTGCCGCCGTGGAACTGAAGAAGCACGGACGCTACAACTATTCGCCGATCACGGAGCGCGCTGACTACGACTGGCCGGAGGGCAAGCGACTCGCCGTCTATTTCGCCCTCAACATCGAGCATTTCAGCTTCGGCGAGGGGCTTGGGCACACGCCGACCAATCCCGGAACGCAGCCGGACGTGCGCAACTACGCGTGGCGCGATTACGGGCTCCGCGTCGGCATCTGGCGCATCTTCGATCTTTTCGACGAACTCGGCCTGCCGTTGTGCCACCTGATGAACACCTCGATCTACGACTACGCGCCGCAGATACCGGCCAGGATTCGTGCGCGCGGCGACGAGTTCGTCGGTCACGGCCGCACCAATTCCGAGGAGCAGGGCGGCTATTCGGAGGCCGACGAGGGTGCGCTGATCGCCGAGGCGACGGAAGCGTTTCGGACGAACGAGGGCGACGGGCCCGGCGGCTGGATGGGGCCGTGGATTTCCGAGAGCCATGTCACGCCCGACCTGCTGCGGGAAAACGGCTATCGATACATCATGGACTGGTCGGCGGACGACCAGCCGTTCTGGATGCGCACCCGGTCGGGCCCGCTGCTGTCGATCCCGTATCATATCGAGATCAACGATTCTCCGGCGCAGCTCTCGCGCCGGCACACGGCGGACGATTTCACGCGCATGGTGACGAGCCATTTCGACGAACAGATGCGCCAGAGCGCGAACCAGCCGCTGATCTTCAGCCTCGCGCTGCATAGCTTCGTCGTCGGCCAGCCCTATCGTCTCGCGGGCCTGCGCGACATCCTGACCCACATCGTCAATCACGCGGACGCCGACAGGATCTGGTTCGCGCGGCCGCGCGACATCTACGAGCACGTCGCCGGCCTGCCCGACGGCGTCGTCCCGGGGAGCCCGGCCGCATGATCGTCGATAGCCACGTCCATATCTGGAGCTTTCCGGCACTGATGGACGTCGGCGACAAGATCAGGACCACCCAGGACCTGATCGCGTTCCGTACCCGCTATCCCGACATCTACGACAAGACGCTGACCGAGGACCCGGTCGACAATTCCGACATGCTTGTCGCGCACATGGACGAGGCGGGCATCGACAAGGCGCTGATCCAGGCGCGGCCCGGCGCGGTGACCAACGACCATGTCGCCGAATCCGTCCGCCGCCATCCGGACCGGCTCTTCGGGCTGATGC